>UQCM01000024.1 GCA_900539525.1 uncultured Blautia sp. | reverse complement strand
GAAATGCAAATTGAAAGCATACACGATGAAGTAGGAATGGAACATAAAAGTTTATGACTTTTTATAAGTTTTCAGTAACGGCAATCACATATGAACATACGCTTTTACAATGCCAGAATCCTGACGATGGCGGACGGGTGCCGTATCCGGGCCGGGGAGCTGTGGGTCAAAGGGAACACCATTATCCATGTGGGGCTTGAGGAGGACGAGCCGGAGATGCCCCGCTGGGACCGGGAGATTGATGCCCAGGGGAATCTTCTGATGCCCGGGTTTAAAAATGCCCACACCCATTCCGGAATGACCTTTCTTCGCTCCTATGCAGACGACCTGCCTCTGGCAGAATGGCTGAACCAGAAGGTATTTCCCATGGAGGCAAAGCTGACACCGGAGGATATCTATCAGCTGTGCCGTCTGGCGATCATGGAGTATCTGACCAGCGGAATCACGGCAAACTTTGATATGTACCTGACACCGGATACCATGGTGCAGGCCTCGGTGGACTGCGGCTTCCGGACGGTCATATGCGGAGCGGTGAACGACTTCACCCAGTCGGTAGAGGAAACAGAGCGCTGGTATCGGAAGTATAATCATTATCATGAGCTGATCAGCTATCGCCTGGGCTTCCATGCGGAATATACCACATCCCGCGAGATCCTGGAGGGAATCGCGGCACTGGCAGAAAAATACCATGCACCTGTGTACACCCATCTGGCGGAGACGGAGGATGAGGTGCGCCGGTGTATTGAGAGAAATCATAAGACACCTGCCGCTTATCTGGACAGCCTGGGGATCTTTGCCTATGGAGGCGGAGGCTTTCACTGCGTCCATATGACAAAGGAAGATATGAGAATCCTGAAAGACAGAGGTGTGTCGGTCGTGACAAACCCCGCTTCGAATCTGAAGCTTGCCAGCGGCATTGCACCGGTTCGGGAAATGGATGATCTTGGAATACGTATTGCTATCGGAACGGATGGACCCGCCAGCAACAACTGCCTCGACATGTTCCGTGAGATGTTTCTGGTGACAGGACTGGCAAAGCTTCGGGAAATGGATGCGGCGGCCCTGGACGCCAACCGGGTGCTTTGCATGGCAACGGTAAACGGAGCGAAAGTCATGGGACTATCCGACTGCGATACCCTGGAGCCGGGGAAGAAGGCGGATCTGATCATGATCGATCTTCACCAGCCAAACATGCAGCCAATGAACCGCATCACAAAAAATATCGTCTACAGTGGAAGCAAGCAGAACGTAAAGCTGACCATGGTAAACGGGAAGATCCTGTACGAAAGCGGGTACTTTGACATCGGTGTGGAACCGGAAGAGGTCTACGCCAGGGCAAATGAGATCATCCGGAAATACAGTTATTAAAAAAATAACAAATACTGAGCATATCACTACACAGACGATACCTCCCGTGCGTCCGGTTAACAAAAATACAGAAGACGCCTCCTTTCTGACATCTGTCACCACTATACTTTCCCCGTATTTTCTGTTATACTGAACAGACAGGGAATCCCCTGAATGGAATAAGAAGTATCAGATGGAGGCGGAATATGAAAAAATACAGCAGACCGGCATGGATCCTGATGCTCGCACTGATGCTGGCGGGATGTCAGAAGAAGGACGGGCAGCCTGCAAATGTGGAAGCAGGCATGACAGCCATTGAAAACGGAGATTACAGTGGGGCACTTACATCCTTTGATGCGGCCATTGCCGGAGAGGATGACCTGATCCGTGCCTATAGAGGAGAAGGCATGGCCTATATGGGTCTTGGAGAGTATGAACAGGCTGTACAGTCCTTTGATCTGGCGCTGGAAGAGACGAAGGACAGACAGAAAGAAACCAGAAAGGATATCCTGTACTATAAAGCCACTGCGCTTTACCGGCAGCAGGAATATTCAGAGGCTATCCGTGTATGCAGGGAGATTCTGGATATTGCGAAAGAAGGGGATGCCTATTATCTGACAGGGGCATGCTATCTGGAGCAGGGCGATGAGAAGGCGGCCTCCGTGAACTTTGATGCCGCGATCCAGGCCGCCCCGGAGGATTATGAACTCTATCTGAACATTTATGAGGGCTATAAGGAAAAGATGCTTTCAGCCAAAGGGGATGAATATCTTCAGCAGGCGCTGCAGATAGAGGGCACAGATAAGGAAAGTGTATGTAACAGGGCAAGAATATACTATTATCTGGAGAATTATGAGGAAGCGCAGGCACAGATTACAGAACTGGCCGGAAAAAAAGATCCGGACGCTCTGCTCCTGATGGGAAGGATCGCTTTTGCGCTGGAGGATTATGTACGTTCCGCAGGAATGTATGAGCAGTATATCGCAGAGATCGGGGAAACACCGGAGGCATACAATGGAATCGCGCTGGCAGAGATTGCCCAGCAGGACTATGATGCGGCACTTGCGGCGATCCAGAAAGGACTGGCACTGGATACCGAGCAGGGAAAGCGGGAACTGTATTACAATGAGATCGTTGTCTATGAATATAAAGGGGATTTTGGTACGGCAAAGGGAAAGGCAGAGCTGTATGTGACCAGATATCCGACGGATGAAAAGGGACAGAAGGAATATGAATTTCTGCAGAGCCGATAAGAATGCTTTTTTGAGAGTGCAGGGTATGGAGAAAAGGCCATCCGGGCAGACAGGAAGGGAGCGTATGCATGGAACCGTATGAATTGAAAGAACTGGAAGAACGGGTTATTCTGGTGGGTGTCCAGGAAAATAACGGGGATGATACAGAGGAATCGTTAAAGGAGCTGGCGGAGCTGGCTTCTACCGCGGGAGCAGTGACAGTCGGCACGGTGATTCAGAACCGGGAGGCCATTCATCCGGGAACGTATATCGGAAAAGGAAAGATCGAAGAGCTGAGTCTTCTGGTGGATGAGCTTTCGGCAACGGGAATCATCTGTGATGATGAGCTTTCTCCTGTCCAGCTGAGGAATCTGGAACAGGAGCTGGATATTAAGGTCATGGACCGTACGCTGGTTATCCTGGACATCTTTGCAGCCAGAGCCAGCACCAGTGAGGGAAAGATCCAGGTGGAGCTTGCCCAGCTGAAGTACCGGCAGGCCAGGCTGGTCGGACTGCGGGATTCCCTCTCCAGGCTTGGAGGCGGGATCGGGACAAGAGGACCGGGCGAGAAGAAGCTGGAGATGGACCGCAGACTGATCCGGGACCGTATTTCCCAGCTGAACAGAGAACTGGCAGATGTGAAGCGTCATCGGGAGGTGACACGGGCCAGACGGAGCAGGACGAAAACACCGGTGGCAGCCATCGTGGGATATACCAATGCAGGAAAGTCCACACTTTTAAATACCCTTACAGACGCAGGAGTCCTTCAGGAGGATAAGCTGTTTGCTACGCTGGATCCCACCACCAGAGCACTGCCGCTGACCGGAGGGGCACAGGTTCTGCTGACAGATACCGTCGGATTTATCCGAAAGCTTCCCCATCATCTGATTGAAGCATTTCGCAGTACACTGGAGGAGGCGAAGTACGCGGACATGATCCTTCACGTAGTCGATGCGTCCAATCCCCGGATGGAGCAGCAGATGCACGTTGTCTATGAGACGCTGGAGAATCTGGGCGTAAAGGATAAGACGATGATCACCCTGTTTAACAAGCAGGATAAGATCACCGGGGAAGAACATCTCAGAGACTTCAAGGCAGATCATACACTGAAGATCTCGGCCAGGACAGGGCAGGGACTGGATGATTTAAAGGCGCTGCTCGAAAGGCTTTTGCAGGAGCGGAATATTCTGATCGAGCGGATCTATCCGTATGATCAGGCAGGGCTGATCCAGCTGATCCGCAGGCAGGGGCAGCTTCTGGAGGAGGAATGCCGGGCGGAGGGAATCTATGTCAAAGCCTATGTGCCCATGGAAATCTATGCGCGTGTGGCCCTCTGAGTAAGAAGTCTTTTTGGAATTCAGAACAGCAGGCCACAGACCCGTCTGCTGCGCAGGCTATTCGCTGCTTACGCAGCTTTTGTCTGAGGCTGATGGGCCTTCGACCCAATATCAAAATGAAAGATCAGCCCTTAGCAAGTAAACTTGCACGGTCTGATTTTTCATCTTGGAAGTAGATAAGACTCCCACCTCTATAGGTGGTGAGTAAAACAAATTTGTCTTGGTGGGAGTCCAATCTCCTTCCAAGATAAAGCCTCCGGCGGATCGCAGGCGTGGTCAGTGGAAGAATGCTTCGCATTCGACCACACCGCGGCAAGTACGCCAAGGCGTACTTGAATTTGCTGCTGTTCTGAATGGATACCACAACATATAGGTGCCGGGATGTATGTGGCAGGGGCGGTAAAGCCGTGTAAAATGGGGATTTCCGCATGTATGCCGGATATGTAATGCAATCAAAAAAGCACAAGATATAGTGAGCATTAAAGAAAACACTCATATATGTTGTGCTTTTTGCTGTTGACGGAAGAGGGTATCTCTGATAGAATAAAACCAGTTTAGCGTAGGATACTGGTTGTCTGGGAGGTAAGCAGATATGTTTAAAGTAGTAAAAAGAGACGGCGAGGTAGCCGAATTTGATCTGGAGAAGATCAACGGGGCGATTGCGAAAGCATTTGATGCCACGAATATGCAGTATAATAAAGATATGACAGAGCTTCTGGGACTGCGTGTGACCGCAGATTTTCAGAGTAAGATAAAGGACAGGCTGATCGATGTGGAGAGCATTCAGGACAGTGTGGAGCAGGTACTGATCCAGGCCGGGTATGCAGAGGTGGCAAAGGCATACATCCTGTACCGGAAGCAGCGTGAGAAGATCCGGAATATGAAGTCCACGATCCTGGACTATAAGGAGATCGTAAACAGCTACGTGAAGGTGGAGGACTGGCGTGTAAAGGAGAACTCTACGGTGACCTATTCCGTGGGAGGCCTGATCCTGAGCAACTCAGGTGCAGTGACAGCGAATTACTGGCTGTCAGAGATTTACGATCAGGAGGTTGCGGATGCACACAGAAACGCCGATATCCATATTCATGACCTGTCCATGCTGACAGGCTACTGTGCAGGGTGGTCGCTGAAGCAGCTGATCACCGAGGGACTTGGCGGTATTGAGGGAAAGATCACCTCTGCACCGGCGAAGCATCTTTCGGTTCTCTGTAACCAGATGGTAAACTTTCTGGGGATCATGCAGAATGAGTGGGCAGGCGCACAGGCTTTCTCCTCATTTGATACCTATCTGGCACCCTTTGTAAAGGCGGACAATCTTTCTTACAAAGAAGTGAAGAAGTGCATCGAATCCTTTGTATATGGAGTCAACACACCGAGCCGCTGGGGAACGCAGGCACCGTTTTCAAATATCACTCTGGACTGGACCGTACCCGGAGATCTGGCAGAGCTGCCGGCAATCGTAGGCGGAAAGCCCATGGATTTCTGCTATAAGGACTGCAAAAAAGAGATGGATATGGTAAATCGTGCCTTTATCGAAACCATGATCGAGGGAGATGCCAATGGACGGGGCTTCCAGTATCCGATTCCGACCTACTCGATCACGCGGGATTTTGACTGGTCAGATACGGAAAATAACCGCCTGCTGTTCGAGATGACATCCAAATATGGAACACCGTATTTCTCAAACTATATCAACAGTGATATGGAGCCGAGTGATGTCCGCAGTATGTGCTGCCGTCTGCGTCTGGATCTTCGTGAGCTCAGGAAAAAGACCGGCGGATTCTTCGGATCCGGTGAGAGTACCGGCAGCGTGGGTGTTGTGACCATTAATATGCCCAGGATCGCCTACCTGTCGAGAGATGAGAAGGAATTTTATAAACGTCTGGATCACATGATGGATATTGCCGCACGATCTCTGAAGATTAAGAGGGATGTGATCACAAAACTCCTGGATGAGGGACTGTATCCCTATACGAAGCGTTATCTGGGAAGCTTTGACAATCACTTTTCCACGATCGGTCTGATCGGTATGAATGAGGTGGGATTAAATGCCGTGTGGCTCCGGAAAGACCTGACCCATAAGGAGACACAGGAGTTTACGAAGGATGTGCTGAACCACATGAGAGAGCGTCTTGTCATGTATCAGGAGGAATACGGTGATCTGTACAATCTGGAAGCGACACCGGCAGAGTCTACGACCTACCGTCTGGCAAAGCATGACAGAAAGCGCTGGCCGGAGATCAAAACGGCAGGAAAGGAAGGAGATACTCCGTATTACACAAACAGCTCGCATCTTCCGGTAGAATTCACGGCGAATATCTTTGACGCACTGGATATTCAGGATGAGCTCCAGACGCTGTATACATCAGGAACGGTATTTCATGCATTCCTTGGGGAGAAGCTGCCCGACTGGAGGGCTGCGGCAAATCTGGTGAGAAAGATTGCCGAGAATTATCGTCTGCCGTATTATACTCTGTCACCGACTTATTCCGTGTGCAAGAAACACGGTTATATTGCCGGAGAGCATTTTACCTGCCCCACCTGCGGGGAACCGGCAGAGGTATACAGCCGGATCACAGGCTACTATCGTCCGGTACAGAACTGGAATGACGGAAAGACCCAGGAATACGAGAACAGGAAGCTTTATGACATGGAACATTCCTGTCTGAAGAAGGTGCACAGCAGCATTGTGACAGTGTCCTCAGAGGATGTGACCATTGAACCGGTAGAGAGCACGAAATATCTCTTCACCACGAAGACCTGCCCGAACTGCAGGATCGCAAAGGAGATGCTGAAAGGAGAACCGTGTAAAATCATAGATGCAGAAGAGAATCAGGAGCTGGCGGCCAGATTCGGCATTATGCAGGCACCGACACTTGTGGTGGTGAACGGGGGAAAGGCAAAGAAGTATGTGAATGCATCAAATATAAAAAAATACATGGATGCAAGGACGATACGATAATCGGGGCGGCGCCGTTATGGGAGGAGAACGGCTGTGTCACCGGTAATCACAGGAAAGGAAGGTATTTGGGATGAGAGGAAAAATGGGAAAAGGATCCGGCTTTATTTCTGTATTGTTGAGCCTTGCGCTCACGGCTTCTGTGGTGCCGTTACAGAATGTCCATGCAGAGGAAAGAGCTTTTGATGTATCATCAATTGTTCCGGTCTATGATGCGGCAGAAAACAAAGTGAAAATGACGGTCCCGTCGGGGTATACGGTGGAGAATAACGGAGCGGATTTTGAACAGATCGTGGGGGATGATTTCACCGTTCACCAGCCATTGACGGATAAGGAAGTCAGGCTGGCACTGAAGGTGACAGATCCGAATGGAAGCACCGTGATTTCCGGTGAGCATACACTGGTGATACCGGGACTGCATGGGGAGAGCAGCGGAAACGAGAAGCCGCAGGTGGTGCCTGAGATCGCAGAGTGGTACAGTGACAGTACGGAAAGATTTTATATGACTGCTTCTTCCAGGATCCTTATCAGCTCCGATGAACTCCAATATACAGGAGAAGAGTTCCAGAAGGATCTGGAGGATCTGACAGGAAGAAAGCTGCCCATCGTAAAAGGAAGCCGGGACACCGCAAAACCGGGGGATTTCTGCTTCTCGCTGGACAGCGGGGATGAAATGCTGGGTGAGGAAGGGTATACGATGGTCATCGATGACTGTGTGGTAACAGAGGGAATCGATGAGACGGGTGTCTATTGGGGAACGAGAACCATCCTGCAGGCCATGAAGCTGAGTGCGGATGGCGCTTCCCTTCCGGAAGGCTGTATGAGAGATTATCCAAGATATCCTGTCCGCAGCTTCGTATTTGATGTGGGCAGAAAGGCTGTTTCGATGGACATGCTGAAAGATGTGGCAAAGAATATGGCCTGGTATAAGATGAATGATTTTCAGGTGCATCTGAATGATAATTATATCTTCCTGGAGGATTACTATAACGCACAGGATCCGGATCCACTGGACGGATATCAGGGCTACACAGGATATCGCCTGGAGTCCTCAGTTCAGAAGGACGGACGTTCCATCGCATCTGAGGATTACCACTATACAAAAGAGGAATTTCGAGAGTTTATACAGGAATGTCGTCGTTTTGGCGTAAATATTGTACCGGAGATCGATGTTCCGGCACATGCGATGGCGATCACGGAGGTATTTCCGGAATATGCGGTAAATTCCTGGAATCCACGGACGACCCGCCGTTCCATCGTGGACCATCTGGATATTTCACGGCCGGAGGTTGTGGAATTTACAAAGAGCATTTACGATGATTATACAAAGGATGGAACCTTTGATCAGGATACGATCATCCACATCGGCGCAGATGAATTTGAATCCTCCGCCACTGCATACCGGGAGTTTCTGAATACGATGCTTCCATATATTAAGCAGACCAATACTGTAAGGCTCTGGGGAGGCCTGACCTGGATCGTGGACAATAAGACGGAGGTTACACCGGAGGCGGTAAAAGGAAGCCAGATCAATCTCTGGTCAAAGGACTGGGCAGACGGCCAGGATATGTACAACCTGGGCTTTGATCTGATCAATACGCTGGATACCTATGGTTACATGGTGCCGAGCGGCGGCACGGGAAGAGGAGCTTATCAGGATTATGTGAACAAGGAGCTTGTATACAGTTCATTTGCCCCGAACAAAGTGCGGCGCAAGAATGGAAGCGACGTAGAGCTGCCCTCGGGAGACAAACAGGTTCTGGGCGGTGCCTTTGCCCTCTGGCAGGACTATATCGATAAGAGAGCATCCGGACTGAGCGAGGAGGATCTGTTTCTCCGTTTTTACGATGCACTTCCGCTCTATGCAGAAAAGACCTGGGCCGTCGGCAATGAAAAGGGAAGTGTCCAGGCGATCGATGAGCTGGCAGAGAAGCTTCAGACTGCTCCGAACACCAATCCTTACCGCCAGGAGAAATCAGATGACGGAATCTATGCAGAGTACAGCTTTGAGGAGGATCTCAGCAGGGACGAAAGCCTGATGGACAGAAATCTCTCCGGTCTGACAAATGCGGCTGCAGTGTCAGAAGACGGAAATACCTCTCTGAAGCTGCAGGGTGGTACAAGCTATGCGGAAACTCCGCTGCAGACACTCGGAAGTACACAGGAAAAACGCCTGTCCTTTACCCTGAAGCTTGAGGAGGCAGTGCCCGGACAGATTCTCTTTGAGGCGGATGCGGCATATGGAACACACGATATCCGGATCATGAGTGACGGTAAGCTGGGCTTTACGAGAGAGCTGTATGAATACGAATTTGATTATGAGCCGTCTGCAGGCGCAGAACAGGAGATCACCATTGTTACAGGACCGCAAAAGACAGCACTTTATGTCAATGGAAGCTTTGTATCCGATGCATCCGGCAGGTTTGTTCATAATGGAACTGTGAAAAAAACAGATATTACAAATGCATCCTTTGCACTGCCGCTTCAGAGGATCGGATCGGCGGTCAATGCGGTGAGAGGAACGATTGACAATATCCGGATCACAGACGGAAAAGGACACACCAATGCCATTCCATCGGACGGATTTGTGATCACATCCGATAATGAAAATGCTCTGGTAAATGGAAAGGAAGGACCGGCGTACCTGGCATTTGACGGAAATGAGATGACGATCTGGCACTCTGATTACACGCCGAAGAAGCCTCTTCCGGCTACGGTAACCGTAGATCTGGGTGCAGAGTATGAGATAGACAGAATGTTTTATCTGCCACGGCAGGACAGCGGAAATGGAAACGGAATCATTACACAGTATAGCCTTTCTGTAAGTACGGACGGAACCTCCTACAGGGAAGTATCATCAGGGGCTCTGGCGGAGGATGCAAAGGAAAAGGAGATTTCTTTTGAGCCGGTTCACGTGCGTTATGTAAGATTCACTGCAACTGCGGGAAAGAATAATTTCGCATCTGCAGCAGAGATCACCTTCTGCCAGACGACAGACAGAACGGAATTAAGAGAATTCTGCACCATCTGCGAGGACGTTTCCGACGAGGGATATACACCGGATTCCTGGAAGGCATTTCAGAGCGCACTGGAACAGGCATTAAAGGTGCTTGGAAGAGAAAACCCGTCCCAGGAAAAAGTGGACGAGGTACTCGCACAGCTGAAAGAGGCGAAGAAAGCGCTGACCCTGCATCCGGTACTGCCGCCGGTTCCGGATAACGGCGGACAGGAGAAGCCGCAGGACAAGCCAGTGGAAAAGCCGGGAGAGAAACCTTCCGGTCAGCAGAATACACTCAAGACGCTTCCGGAGAAAGGAAGCACATATCAGAGCGCAGGCCTGAAGTACCGGATCACAGAATCGACACAGCAGATCCGGACAGCGGCTGTCACAGGCATGGGAAAGAAAAATGCCAGCGTGACGATTCCGGCAGAAATTACTGTGCAGGGATACAAGTATCAGATCACATCGATTGCAGACAGAGCCTTCAGGAAGAATACAAAGCTGAAGAAGGTCGTAATCGGTAAGAATATCGTAAAGATCGGGAAAGAAAGCTTCAGCGGATGTAAGAATCTGAAGAGTATATCCATAAAGTCTTCAAAGATCAGGAATATAGGAAAATCTGCATTTTCCGGTATCTCCGGTAAAGCTGTGATTCAGGTTCCGAAGAAGAAGCTTGCTGTATACAGGAAGTATCTGAAGAAAGCGAAACTGAGTCCGAAAGTGAAAGTAAGGTAATGGAAAAGAATCGAACGGTCTGTGCAGTCGTTGTACAGACCGCAGGAAAAAGATTACTGTGCACTCCGTGACCAGTAACGGAAAATGGCCAGCAGGCACAAACGAAGAGGCTGTCTCTCATGCCGGTAAATAACCGCACAAGAGACAGCCTCTTTGGCACGTTTATGCAACAGATCAAAGTTTAACAACATTAGCTGCCTGCATTCCGCGAGGGCCTTCTGTCAGATCGTAGGTAACGGCCTGACCTTCTTCCAGAGACTTGAATCCTTCACCCTGGATTGCGGAGAAGTGTACAAATACGTCTGCTCCATCCTCACCTGTAATGAATCCATAACCTTTTTCTGCGTTGAACCACTTTACTGTACCCTTATTCATTTTGGTACCTCCATTAAAATAAATTTGTGGTAACTGTTCAGAACCCATTCACAAAATCGCTTCTTTGAGGTTTTTCTGCTCTGAACAGTTACAATTTGGGGATATTGAATAAAAAAATCCACCAGTTATTACAGATTACAGGCGATAATATAATCTCTAATAACTAGTGAATTACTTAACATCCAATAAATCCCGATACTTCATCAGTATAGCTTTCGTACCAGAAAATGTCAAGAGTTTTTGTGTGAATTGTACAAAACGATTGTGCTTCCGGTACTGTTCACGGAGTGAACAGTACCCCCCAAATTTTTTTTCGCTGACAGAAAAGGTATTGACAGTGTTCTTTCTTATGCTTATACTGACTAATGTGCAGCGATTCGGGAATCCGGGCTGTTGCATTGTTGTTTAGTAACCCCACTAAAGGAGGAGAAAAGATGAAGAAAAAACTGATCAGTTTATTTGCAGTTATGGCTTTGACAGTCTCTGCCCTGGCCGGCTGCGGATCTTCTACGGACAAGCCTGCTGACAAAGCTGAGACTGCAGCGGCTGACGAGACAGCGGCAGAAGCATCAACTGCCGGATTAAAAGCAGGTTTTATTTTCCTGCATGATGAGAACTCTACCTATGACCTGAACTTCCTGAACGCAGCCAAGGAAGCCTGTGAGAAGCTGGGCGTTGAGTATGTACTCAAGACCAATATTCCGGAGGGGCAGGAGTGCTACGAGGCAGCCTGTGAGCTTGCTGATGCAGAATGTGATTTTATTTTCGCAGACAGCTTTGGACACGAGGATTACATGATCGAGGCTGCCAAAGAGTATCCGGAGATACAGTTCAGCCATGCAACCGGAACCAAGGCACATACAGAGAATCTGGACAACTTCCACAACGCATTTGCTTCGATCTATGATGGACGTTACCTTGCAGGTATTGCAGCAGGTATGAAGTTAAATGAGATGATTGAGAACGGTGATATCACCGAGGATCAGGCTAAGATCGGTTACATTGGTGCGTATACATATGCGGAGGTTATTTCCGGTTACACCTCTTTCTTCTTAGGTGCACGTTCGGTCTGCCCGAGTGCTACCATGGAAGTAACCTTTACCGGATCCTGGTATGATGAGACAGCCGAGAAGGAAGGCGCTAACAAGCTGATCAAGAACGGTTGTGTGCTGATCAGCCAGCATGCAGACTCCATGGGAGCTCCTACTGCATGTGAGACTGCAGGCGTGCCGAATGTTTCCTACAACGGAAGCACTGCAAGTGCATGTCCGAACACATTCATCGTATCTTCAAGGATCAACTGGGTACCGTATTTCGAGTATGCTCTTGAGAGCATTGCAAATGGCACAGCGATCGATACAGACTGGACAGGTTCTCTGGAGACCGGCTCTGTAGAGCTGACCGAGCTTGGTACGGCAGCGGTTGAGGGAACGCAGGAGGCGATTGACGCAGCAAAGGAAGAGCTGATTGCCGGAACACGCCATGCTTTCGATATTACTGCCTTTACGGTAGATGGTTCTGCACTTGAAAGCTATGAAGCTGATGTGGATACCGATGCAGATTACACACCGGATCATGAAGTCGTAAGTGACGGATACTTCCATGAGTCTGGTGAGGAGTTCCGTTCTGCACCATACTTTGATGTACAGATTGATGGAATCTCCCTCCTGGATACTGCATTCTAAACAGTTACGCTCATATTTATGAAGCCTTGCAATGATTGCACAGGGCGGCACAGCGATTTTCGCCGCGCCGCCTTTTTTCTATAGAGCTGAAAGACATTCTTCGGCAAAATAGAAAAGAGGCGGCTCAGCCAACAACTCGAAAGGGGCTAAATGATGGAAAGAAAAACAGTCGCAGTTTCAATGAGAAACGTTACGAAAACCTTTGGGTCCGTGGTTGCCAACGATAAGGTCAGCCTGGACATTTACAAAGGAGAGATCCTGTCCTTGCTTGGAGAAAACGGAAGCGGAAAGACGACTCTGATGAATATGCTTTCCGGCATTTATTTTCCGGATGAAGGACAGATTTTTATCAACGGAAAAGAAGTGGTTATCAAATCGCCCAGGGATGCACTGGATCTGGGAATCGGCATGGTGCATCAGCACTTTAAACTGATTGACGTGCTGACGGCAGCAGAGAATATCATCCTGGGACTGGAGGGGAAGCTGAATATCCGTGAGGCTTCCCGAAAGATAGAGGAAATCTGCAATAAATATGGATTTGAAGTGGATCCGAAACAGAAGATCTACGATATGTCCGTCTCCCAGAAGCAGACGGTGGAAATCGTTAAGGTGCTGTACCGGGGCGCGGACATCCTGATTCTGGACGAGCCTACCGCAGTGCTGACACCCCAGGAGACAGAGAGGCTGTTTGACGTGCTGAGGAAGATGAGGGATGACGGCAAGGCGATCATCATCATTACCCACAAAATGCATGAGGTAGAGTCCTTATCTGACCGGGTGGCAGTGCTGCGGGGAGGAAAGTATATCGGAGACATGGCAACGAAAGACACCAATGTGACCGACATGACAAATATGATGGTAGGTCATGTGGTGAAATTAAATATTGAAAGACCAAAGCCGGTGAATCCGAAGCCGCGTATTGAGGTGCAGGGTCTGACCGTGCGCAGTGAGGACGGTATTGTGAAGCTGGACGATGTGACCTTTACCGCAAACAGCGGTGAGATCCTGGGCATTGCCGGAATCTCAGGCTGCGGGCAGAAGGAATTGCTGGAGGCGATCGCCGGTCTGCAGACTACGGAGTCAGGGAGCATTTATTATGTGGAGGATGATGGCACCAGGGAAATGCTGATTGGAAAGGATCCCCTGGAAATCGCAGAGATGGGTGTTTCTCTCTCCTTTGTCCCGGAGGACAGGCTTGGAATGGGACTGGTAGCAAATATGGACCTTACGGACAATATGATGCTCCGCTCCTTCCGCCAGGGGCATACGCCTTTTACGGACCGTAAACCGTCGAAGCAGCTGGCAGAGGAGGTAGTGAAAAATCTGGATGTGGTGACACCCGGCATCTCGACGCCGGTCCGCAGACTTTCAGGCGGCAATGTGCAAAAAGTGCTGGTAGGCCGTGAAATCGCTTCCGCCCCCACGGTATTGCTGACCGCCTATGCGGTGAGGGGACTGGATATCAATTCTTCCTATACCATATATGAGCTGATCAACGAACAGAAGAAGAAGGGCGTAGCCGTTATCTTTGTGGGCGAGGATCTGGATGTGCTGCTGGAGTTATCCGACAGGATCCTGGTTCTCTGCGGAGGAAAGGTCAGCGGCATCGTTGATGCGAGAAAGACAGATAAGAATCAGGTCGGAATGATGATGACCAGAACGGGAGGCAGCGAGAACCATGAATGAAAAAAAGAAGGAGCCGTTTTTACATCTTGTGAAGAGAGATGTTATTCCCATATACAAGCTGGCAGGGATCCGCATTGCCGCCATTGTGCTGGCATTGATCCTGTGCGCTGTCGTGACCACCATCACCACGGGGATCAATCCTCTTAAGGTGTATGAGTCTATTTTTGTGGGTGCTTTCGGCACGGCAAGGAAGACCTGGATCACTTTGCAGAATATTGCGATCCTGCTGTTGATCTCCCTGGCGCTCACACCGGCCTTCCGGATGCGATTCTGGAATATCGGTGGAGAAGGACAGGTGCTGATCGGCGGTCTGGCCGCCGCGGCATGCATGATCTGTCTTGGCAATAAGCTGCCCAATGCCCTGGTGATGGTCTGTATGGTGATCACCAGTATTGCCGCCGGTATGCTCTGGGGCTTTATTCCCGCCTTTTTTAAGGCAAAATGGAACACCAACGAGACTCTTTCCACCCTGATGATGAACTATATCGCCACCCAGCTGGTTGCCTTTTTCGTCATCGTCTGGGAGGTGCCAAAGGGATCCGGAAAAATAGGTATCATCAACCAGGATTCGAATGTGGGCTGGCTGCCGCAGGTCTTCGGATCCAAATATCTGCTGTGCATTCTGGTAGCTCTGGTGATCACGGTGTTTATGCACATCTATCTGAACTACAGCAAGCATGGATATGAGATTTCTGTTGTGGGCGAAAGTGAGAATACGGCGCGGTATGTGGGGATCAAGGTTGAGAAAGTGATCATCCGCACCATGATGCTCTCAGGTGCCATATGCGGTCTGGTGGGCCTTTTACTGGTGGGTGGTATCAATCACACCGTAACGACCACGATTGCAGGCGGGCAGGGATTTACTGCCGTACTGGTGTCCTGGATGTCCAAATTCAATCCATTGACTATGGCATTTTCCAGCTTCCTGATCATTTTTATGAACCGGGGAGCCAGTGAGATCTCCACAAGTTTTGGATTGAATCAGTCGTTCTCGGATATCCTGACCGGCATCATCCTGTTTTTCATTATCGGATGTGAATTTTTCATCCGTTACCGGATTCAGTTCCGTAAAAAGTCAGAAAAGGAGGGACAGTAATCATGTTGAGCTTCTTACTTGCATTTATTCCGAGGGCAATCGTACAGGGCATTCCCCTGCTGTTTGGAAGCACCGGAGAAATCATCACAGAGAAATCCGGCAACCTGAACCTGGGAATTCCGGGTGTCATGTATGTGGGTGCCATCAGCGGTGTGATCGGTTCCTTCTTTTATGAGAGAACGGTACCTGAAGCCTCTGCGATGAATCCGGCACTGGCCATCCTGATTCCCATGACATGCTGCCTGCTGGGCTCCCTGCTGATGGGACTTCTGTATTGTTTTCTGACGGTAACACTCAGGGCGAACCAGAATGTGACCGGTCTTGCCATGACCACCTTTGGTGTAGGATTTGGAAATTTCTTCGGCGGATCTCTGATCCGGCTGGTTTCCAGTGACGTGCCTTCGATCGCCCTGAGTGCCACCAGTGGATTTTTCAGCAAATCCCTTCCATTTGCAGGGAAACTTGGATGGTTCGGTGATCTGTTTCTGTCCTATGGCTTCCTGGCGTATCTGGGAGTGTTCCTTGCGCTGGCGGCTTCTTATATCCTGAACCGCACACGCGTCGGCCTCCATCTGAGAGCCGTGGGAGAAAACCCCAACACGGCCGATGCTGCCGGAATCAATGTAACAAAGTACAAATATATCGCCACCTGCGTCGGATGTATGATCGCAGGGCTGGGAGGTCTGTATTATGTGATGGACTATGCCTGCGGCGTATGGTCCAATGATGCCTTCGGTGACCGGGGCTGGCTTGCGATCGCGCTCGTGATCTTTACCATCTGGCGGCCGAACGTGAGCGTACTGGCATCCTTCCTGTTTGGCGGGCTTTACATCCTGTATCTGTATATCCCTACCGGTATGGATCACATGGAGTTCCAGGAACTGTATAAAATGATCCCCTACGTGGTCACACTGGTGGTCCTGGTGGTTACCAGTATGCGAAGCAAACGGGAGAACCAGCCCCCTGCAAGTCTTGGACTGCCCTATTTCCGGGAAGAGCGGTAGCGCCGTGCGCCCCAAATTCCGAAAAACATTCGAAATCCGCTCATTTTTCTCTGAAAAATGGCTGCTTTCTGATGTTTAACGGTTCAAAAGGTCATGATTTTTCATGCAAGCATGAAAATCATGACCTTTTGAACCTGGCATCATCATAATATAAAAATAACGTGAAAGAATGAGGAGAAAGACAATGGACGTAATCGAACTTTTAAAAGCGATCCTGTTCGGGATCGTAGAAGGAGTGACGGAGTGGCTTCCAATCAGCAGTACGGGACATATGATCATACTGGATGAGCTGATCAGACTGAACGTGACGGAGGAATTTCTTTCCATGTTTCTGGTTGTGATCCAGCTCGGAGCGATCCTGGCGGTGGTTCTTCTGTTCTGGAATCAGCTTTTTCCCTTTTCACTGAAGAAGAAGCCTCATGTGAAAAAGGATATTTTTCAGATGTGGTTTAAGATTCTTGTATCCTGTCTGCCCGCAGCAGTAGTGGGCCTGCTGTTTGAGGAACAGCTGGATGCTTTGTTTTACAATTATCAGACGGTGGCAGTGATGCTGATCCTTTTTGGCGTTGCATTTATCTGGATCGAAAACCGCAATGCAGGGAAATCAGCAAAGATCACATCCATCGGGGAAATCAGTTTCCAGACAGCCTTCTGGATTGGAATGTTCCAGCTGATCGCGGCCGTATTTCCGGGAACCTCCCGCTCAGGTGCCACGATCCTGGGAGGCATCATGCTGGGGCTGTCACGGACGGTGGCGGCGGAATTTACCTTTTTCCTTGCAGTACCTGTGATGTTTGGGGCCAGTCTTCTGAAAATCGTGAAGTTCGGGTTTGACTTCTCAGCGCCGGAGATGATGATTCTGCTGACGGGTATGACGGTGGCGTTTGTAGTGTCTGTACTCGTGATCAAATTTCTGATGAGTTACATCAGAAAGCATGACTTTAAAGTGTTCGGGTGGTACCGGATCCTTCTTGGAATTGCAGTACTGGCATTTTTTACGCTTAGATAAGATGATGATGCCAGGGTCAAAAGGTCATTTTTTGTAACTATTCAGAGTCCATTCGCAAAATCGCCTCTACGAGGCTTTCCTTTATTTATAAATCTGCATGACTCTGAACAGTTACCATTTTTTCGGATTTTGGGAGCACGGAAAAATGCGAAGGCATCATGGGGACAAATGATTTTGCCCTCAACATCTTAAGATACGGGGAGGGATGTGAAAATGTATATTACACTTCCGGAAAATGTGAAGAAAATCATAGAAAGGCTGGAGCAGGCCGGGTATGAGGCCTATGCGGTAGGCGGATGTGTGCGCGATTCCCTGCTGGGGAGAATACCGAATGACTGGGATATTACGACGTCTGCCAGACCGATGGAGACGAAGGCTCTGTTTTCCAGGACCATTGACACGGGACTGCAGCACGGAACAGTTACGGTTCTTCTGGACGGTGAAGGATATGAGGTCACGACTTACCGGATCGACGGGGAATATGAGGATGGCAGGCATCCCAGGGACGTGTCTTTTACATCGGATCTGACAGAGGATCTGAGACGCCGTGATTTTACCATCAATGCCATGGCTTACAATGAGAGGGAAGGGCTGGTAGATATCTTTGGCGGCCGGGAGGATATGGACAGAAAGGTGATCCGCTGTGTGGGAGATGCCGGGGAGCGGTTTTCAGAGGACGCCCTGCGTATGCTGCGTGCCGTGCGGTTTTCCGCCCAGCTGGGTTTTGCCATTGAGCAGGGAACCAGGGAGGCGATCACACGTCTTGCCGACAATCTATCGAAGATCAGTGCGGAACGTATCCAGGCGGAGATGGTGAAGCTTCTGGTTTCGCCGCATCCGGAGGAGCTTCGCGCGGCATGGGAGACGGGGATCACAGCCGTCGTCTTTCCGGAATTTGATGAGATGATGAGAACCGGGCAGAATACCCCCCATCACAGTTATTCGGTAGGCGAACATACACTCCATGCACTGGAACAGGTGGAGCCGGACAAGGTACTGAGGCTTGCCGTGCTGTTCCACGATATCGGAAAGCCGAAGGTGCGCACAGTGGATGAGACGGGAAGGGATCATTTCTATGGTCATGCGTATGAGGGAGTTCTCATGGCAGAAGCGGTCCTGAAGAGGTGGCGTTTTGATAATGATACGCTCTTTAAGGTAAAGGCACTGGTACGCTTTCATGATCTGCGTCCGGCCCTGACCGAAAGGAGCGTTCGCAGGATGCTTTATCAGGTAGGCGAAGAGCTCTTTCCATTGCTTATGAAGGTCTGCCGGGCAGATATCCTGGCACAGAGCATGTATCAGAGAGAGGAAAAGCTGGCCTATCTGGCCGGGACAGAACGCCTTGCGTGCGGGATCCTGGAAAAGAGACAATGCTTCACGCTGAAAGATCTGGCTGTTACCGGAAAGGATCTGATCGCAGATGGTATGAAGCCGGGAAAAGAGCTTGGCAGGATCCTGAACCTTCTGCTGGAAAAGGTTCTGGAGGAGCCGGAGTGCAACACAAAAGAATATCTGACAGAATACAGCCGAACGCTCCGGGAATGACCCGGGGCGTTCTAATTTCATATAAGGGGACATAGGATAGAAGGAAAAGTCAAGTGGGGGGATAGGAGTGAATGAACGGGGACTGAAGGTACTGGAACAGTACGACTTAAAGATAACAGGAACCAGGCGGGGACGCGGCTCTTTTATCTGTGAGACAGACAGGGGACTGAAGCTGATCACGGAATTTCAGGGTTCCGAAAACCGCCTGCGCTTCCAGAACAGGGTGTTTGACTGCCTGAGGGAGCAGGGATATACTCTGGTGGACCGGACGGTGGAGAATGCCGAAGGAGGTCTGATCACAAAGGACCGGGACGGTACGGCGTATATTGTAAAGGACTGGTTTGACGGCAGGGAATGTGATACGAAGAATCAGGAGGAGATCCTTTCGGCAGTCCGGAATCTGGCAAAGCTGCACAAGATGCTTCGGATGCCGCACAACGACGGAGGAGAGCTGTATACGGGAGAACGTCTGGAAGAGGAATATGCCGGACGGAACCGGGAGATCAAGAAGACCTGCCATTTTATGCGCACACGACGGCGGAAAAACGAGTTTGAAAGCTGTTTTCTGGGATGCTTCTCCATGTTTTTTGAACAGGCACAGGAGGCACAGAGAAGCCTTGCCGATTCGTCCTACGGAAACATGTATGAGACGGCAGTCTCCGAAGGGCTGCTCTGTCACGGGGATTACAACCAGCACCAGGTACTGCATACACGAAAGGGAACGGCGACCACGAATTTTATCAAATGCCGGTACGACGTTCAGGCGGGGGATCTCTATCAGTTTATGCGCAAGATCCTGGAAAAGCAGAACTGGAGTCCGGCGCTGGGTCTGGCGATGGTGGAGGAGTATGACAGGATTCTGGGGGTGGACCGTGCGGTCAGGGAATATCTGAGGATTCGTCTGGCATATCCGGAAAAGTTCTGGAAGCTGGCAAATTACTACTATAATCATAACAAGGCATGGATACCCGGGAAGCATGTGGAGAAGCTGAACATGCTGATTTCCCAGCAACAAAAACGGGATGCTTTTTTGAAAATACTGGATTTATAACTTCCAAAATGCTATAATAATCCCATGAATAAGGAATTCAGGAGGTTATAGCGATGGATTATAAAAAAGTGTATGAGGAATGGCTTGCCAATCCGTACTTTGATGATGCGACAAAGGCGGAATTAAGAGCAATCGCAGACGATGAGAAGGAGATCAAGGAGCGTTTTTACGCAGACCTGGAGTTTGGTACCGCAGGGCTTCGCGGAATCATCGGAGCGGGAACGAACCGCATGAATATGTACACAGTCAGAAAAGCAACCCAGGGTCTGGCAAACTATATCTGCTCCGTGGGCGGCGAGAAGAGGGGTGTGGCGATCGCATATGATTCCAGACGTATGTCACCGGAATTTGCTGATGAGGCAGCACTCTGCCTGGCAGCAAACGGAATCAAGGCATATGTCTTCGAATCTCTTCGCCCGACACCGGAGCTGTCCTTTGCGGTGCGCACCCTGAACTGCATCGCCGGAATCAATATCACAGCCAGCCACAATCCGCCTGAGTATAATGGCTACAAGGTATACTGGGAGGACGGCGCACAGATCACACCGCCCCATGATACCGGTATCATGGCTGAGGTGAAGAAGGTAACGGACTATGCCACAGTGAAGACGATGGATAAGGAGGCTGCAAAGGCAGCAGGTCTCTATGAGGTGATCGGACAGGCCATCGATGACAGCTACATAGAGGCATTAAAGAGCCAGGTGATCCACTGGGATGCGATCAAAGAAGTCGGAAAGGACATGAAGATCGTATATTCACCTCTTCATGGAACCGGAAATATCCCGGCGAGAAGAGTGTTGAAGGAGCTGGGATTTGAGAATGTTTACGTAGTTAAGGAGCAGGAGCTGCCGGACGGTGAATTCCCGACCGTAAGCTACCCGAATCCGGAGTCTGCAGAGGCATTTGAACTGGGTCTGAAGCTGGCCAAAGAGGTTGATGCAGATCTGGTACTTGCCACCGATCCGGATGCAGACCGTCTGGGTGTTTATGTGAAGGATACAAAGAGCGGCGAATACAGGAGCATGACGGGAAATATGTCCGGATGCCTTCTGGAGGAGTACGAGCTGAGCCAGAGAAAGGCAGCGGCAGGACTCCCGGAGGACGGCGCGGTAGTCAGCACCATCGTTACGACCAATATGGCAGGTGTGATCGCCAGATCCTACGGACTGCGCTTTATCGAAGTTCTCACCGGATTCAAATTCATCGGCCAGCAGATCCTTGGATTTGAGAACAGTGGAAAAGGCACTTATCTGTTCGGATTCGAAGAGAGCTACGGCTGTCTGATCGGAACACATGCCAGAGATAAGGATGCCATCGTGGCTACCATGGCACTGTGTGAGGCTGCAGCCTACTACAGGACACAGGGCAAGACGCTCTGGGATGCACTGATCGACATGTATGAGAAATATGGCTACTTCAAGGATGATGTGAAGTCCATCACCTTAAAGGGCATTGAGGGTCTGGCAAAGATCCAGGAGATCCTTGAAACTCTGCGCAACGATCCGCCGGTACAGATCGGTGATTACAAAGTGGTTTCCGCCAGAGATTACAAGAAGGATACCATTAAAAATATGGAGACAGGCGAAGTGACTGCTACCGGACTTCCGAGCTCCAATGTTCTTTACTTTGACCTGACGGATGACGCATGGCTGTGCGTAAGGCCATCCGGTACAGAGCCGAAGGTTAAGTTCTACTACGGTGTAAAGGGAACCTCTCTTGAGGATGCGGATGCGAAATCAGCAGCTCTTGGCAGCCAGGTTCTGGATATGATCAATGCAATGCTTTAAGATGGACGAGAGCCACAGCTTCGATGATTTCCGTGAGATCGTCGACAGGCTGCGGCAGGAATGTCCATGGGACAGGGCGCAGACTCTTTCGAGTCTGAAGCCCTGTTTGCTTGATGAGACAGCGGAAACGGTGGCAGGAATCAATATTTATGAGAAGACAGGCCGTGCGGAAAATCTGTGCGAGGAGCTGGGCGACCTGCTCCTTCTGGTGCTCCTCGAGAGCCGGATCGCTAAGGAGCAGGGGCTTTTTGATCTGGATGATGTGATCGAGGGTATCAGCAGGAAAATGATCCGCCGCCATCCTCACGTGTTCGGCACAGGGTATGTGGATGAGAATGGTGAGCTGGTACGCAGATGGGACGAGATCAAGAAGCTGGAAAAAGCTGAAAAGACAGCGGAGGAGAGAAAGCTTGAGGAAGCAGAAGTCAGAAGCGCGATAGAGGAAGTATATAGTTACTATTCACAGAGTGAAGAGTAACAGTATTTCAAGTACGCCTTGGCGTACTTGCCGCGGTGTGGTCGAATGCGAAGCATTCTTCCACTGACCACGCCTGCGATCCGCCGGAGGCTTTATCTTGGAAGGAGATTGGACTCCCACCAAGACAAATTTGTTTTACTCACCACCTATAGAGGTGGGAGTCTTATCTACTTCCAAGATAAATACCTTGACAAATCTATAAGAAAAGCTTATAAATAAACGTAGGACTCAGCGACAGAAAAGAGATGGGCGGAGTTCATAAGATGGAAATTTGATGATAGAACGAAAAGAGAAATTAGAGGAGGAATTTTCCATGAATAAGACAGAACTGATCGCAGCGATTGCTGATAAGACAGAGTTATCCAAGAAAGATGCAGAGAAGGTTTTAAAGGCATTCACGGATGTAGTTGCTGAGGAATTAAAGAAGGGTGAGAAGATCCAGTTAGTCGGATTTGGTACTTTCGAGGTATCTGAGAGAGCAGCAAGAGAGGGCAGAAATCCTCAGAGCGGAGAGACAATGGTGATTCCGGCGTCAAAGTCTCCGAAGTTCAAAGCAGGCAAGGCTTTAAAGGATCTCGTAAACGAGAAATAAGAGCAGGACTTATCAGAAACAGCTGCCGCAGGCCGATCTTCAGGCGTGAGGCGGCTGTTTTTTGTTCCATGGGAAATTCTTCCGAATTTCCTGTGGAATAAGCCCCTCGTGAGTAAGGAACTTGTATATTTTGTTGAAGGAGGAACAACATGAGACTTGATAAATTTTTAAAGGTATCCCGGCTGATCAAGCGCAGAACCGTGGCAAACGAAGCCTGTGACGCAGGCAGAGTTCTGATCAATGACAGGCCGGCCAAGGCTTCCGCAGCGGTGAAGGCGGGAGACATCCTGGAGATCCAGTTTGGAACGAAAGCAGTCAGGGTAGAGGTTCTGGACGTACAGGAGACAGTAAAGAAAGACGATGCCAAAGAACTTTACCGGTATCTGTAACGAAAACGTATAATTCCACGGCCTGATTAATATACATGATGATACCAGGGTCAAAAGGTCATGCGTTTCATGCTTGCATGAAAAAGCATGACATTGGGACCCGCCAAAACATGAGAAAGGAGCCCGAACAGGGCGGATTTCGAATGTTTTGAGGATTTCGGGAGCACGGAGTGCGGAGAAATCCGGGGTATCATCAAATGATACCAGGGTCAAAAGGTCATGGTATGGTATAACAGAACACAGTGAACGGGGAGGGTGCATGGAAGAGAGGCAGACACAGGGGGTGCACAAGGTTACGATCACGGGCAGGCACACCGGGACGATCACAGGAGTATCCGATGTACTTTCTTTTGATGAGAGAGAAATTCTGCTGGATACCGAGCAGGGAATGCTGATGATGAAAGGGAGAGAGCTTCATATCAGCCGTCTGACGCTGGAACTGGGGGAAGTGGACATTGACGGGAAGGTTGACAGCCTGACCTGGTCCGACGGAGGGCACGCGCAGAAAAGTGAATCGATGCTGGGGCGGCTGTTCAGATAGCAGATGAGCCGGGAAATTCAAAATGAAATGTTTTTCTTTCTGGTCTGTGTTTCCACGGGGATTCTGACCATGTTCGGTTACGATCTGCTGCGTGCCCTGCGGCGGGTCTTTTCCCATGGAAGCCTGCTGCTTTCCCTGGAGGATTTTCTGTACTGGAGCAGTGCCGGAATCCTGGCATTCGGTGTGGTCTTTATGAAAAACAGCGGGATTCTCCGGGGCTTTTCACTGGTGGCCATGGTGGCAGGGATGATGCTCTATCACAGGAGTGTCAGCCGGGTGATTCTGCGGTTTGTATCGGTTATTCTGCAATTTCTGACCCATGTCGTCATCAGGATGATCCAGTTCTTTCTTTTTCCATTTACTTTTCTGATGAAAAAAACAAAAAAATTGCGAAAAGCATTGAAAAAGATGTTAAAAAAGGTTAAAATGACGTTATTCAAAAACAGAGGAAGTAATTAATGTTACCAGCTGAGAAATGAAGAGTAACATAATTGGTGAGGAAGGTCATTTTATGAAAAAGAGAAGGAAGAACAGAAACAGTAACCGTGGTGCCATGATCTGCATTACCGCTGTCGTTACTGTTTTACTGGTTAGCCTCACGATCCAGAGTCATTCACTTACGGAGAAAAATGCGGCCTATGCAGAGCAGGAAGCCAGGCTGACAAAGCAGCTTGAGGAGGAAAATCAGCGCACAGGGGAGATCGAAAGCCTGAGAGAGCACATGCAGACAAATGAGTATGTGGAGAAGGTTGCCAGAGATAAACTGGGACTGGTATATCAGGATGAGATACTGATCAAACCGGAGAACTGACAGCAGGAAAGCGGCAGTCTTAGACTGCAGGAGGAGCACCGGAAATAGGATCCATATCGTATAGACGACGGGATGATATTTCCGGTGTTTTTGTCGATAAATTTTAGAAAAACCGTATATCCTTTTGACAAAAATCACCTGGATATTTTCGTATACTTCTTTTGGCGGGAGGTTACGGAAAATGGGTGAATTTATAATTGCAGTCCTGATCGTAAGCCTGTTATGGGTGATGTGGGATGTGGTCAAGCTGATATTGGGAGAGAGGTACCGGGAAGAGCAGATGATGGAGGCATGTGAACCGGGCAGAGAAAGGATGGGGCGTTACGCCGAGTCCTTTGTGCAGCTTGCCGATACCTTTCGGTCTATGCCGGACCGGAAGGAATGCTTTTCAGATGAGGATGTTTCGGAGATTTTCGAGGAAGTGCGGCGCAAGGTTTGCAGTTTCTGCCCGGGCTGGGAGTATTGCTGGGAGAAGAACTGTGCGGGAACCTACCGGGAGGCGTATGAGCTGCTGCATATCATTGAAGAACAAGGAGATGCAGATGGAGGGGAGAACTCTTCTTTTATGGAAATATGCTCCTGCGGAACAAGCTTTCTCCAGGCTTTGCGGGAGAGCTTTCGCATTGCCAGAGTGAATCTGATGTGGAGCAACCGCCTGCTGGAAAACCGCAGGGCGGTGGCGGAACAGCTGTATGAGACGGCGGCAATTATGGAGTCTGCGGCAGATCTTACCTATGAGGTGCGTCCGGTGGATGCGGGACTGGAAAAGCAGATGGATGTCAGGCTGCGGATGCACGGGATCATCCTGCGGGAGATGTGGGATACGAAACGGGACGGAGACAGGCTGGAGCTCTTTCTGACCATGCGGACTGCGAGGAAGGGACGGTGTGTATCTACCAGGGAAATCGCAGGCGTGGTTTCTGATGTATGCAGCAGGAGAATGCTCCCTGACCGGGACAGCCGGACGATCATTAACCGGGAATACAGTACCGTGCTTTTTTATGCGGAGCCGGACTTTATGATGTTAAACGGAGTGGCGAAGGTGACCAAGGACGGAGAGCTGGTCTCCGGAGATAATTTTTCTATGTTCCGCAGGGAGAACGGTCAGATGATCATGAGCCTGTCGGATGGCATGGGTTCGGGGGCAGATGCCTGCAGGGAAAGCGAGACGGTCATTGAGCTGCTGGAGCAGTTTCTTCACGCCGGCTTCCGGAAGGAGACGGCAGTACACATGATCCATTCTACGATGATGCTGCAGAATAACAACAGGATGTTTTCTACGGTGGATTTGTGCATGGTAGATCTCTATACTGCTGAATGCGAGCTTCTGAAAATCGGTGCGTCCACTACCTTTTTCAAAAAAAAGGAATGGGTGGAGGCGGTGTCTTCCACCAGCCTGCCGATGGGATTTCTTCAGACGCTGGATTACGAGAGTGCGAGGAAGAAGCTGGAGCCGGGAGATTTTGTGATCATGGTATCAGATGGTGTGCTGGATGCACTTCCGCATCAGCAGGCGGAGGAGATTCTCAAGGATATCATCTGGCAGTCAGATACTGACAATGCACAGGAGATGGCAAAGGCGATTCTGTCCCGGGTACTGCTCTATCAGAAGTGTAAGGCGAAGGATGATATGACAGTGCTGGTGGGAGGACTGTGGAGGAGCAAATGAGAGATAAAGTATGCAGTTATATCAGAGAACATCACATGATCCGGATGGGCGATCATGTTATCGCAGGCATATCGGGAGGCGCAGATTCCGTATGCCTGCTTTTCGTGCTGCAAGAGCTTAAGGACAGGCTGGGATTTACACTGGAGGCGGTACATGTGGAGCATGGGATTCGGGGAATGGAAAGCCGGGAAGATGCAGCATTTACGGGACGGCTCTGCAAAGAGCAGGGTATCGTATGTCAGCAGTATACTTATGATGTGCCGGACAGGGCACGGCGTGAGAGGCTTTCGATGGAGGAGGCTGCAAGAAAGTGCCGCTATGAAGCCTTCGAAAAAGCCTGCGGTGGAAGAGAGAATGTAAAGATCGCTGTGGCACACAATCAGGACGATCAGGCGGAAACGATCCTCTGGAATCTGGCGAGAGGTGCAGGAATGAGGGGGCTCTGCGGAATGCGGCCTGTGAACGGACAAATCATCCGGCCGCTGCTGGATGTTTCCAGGCGTGAGATTGAGGAGTTTCTGAGAGAAAAAGGGCAGAGCTTTCGGACAGACAGTACGAACCTGTCGGATGCTTATACGAGAAACAGAGTTCGGCGTCAGATCCTCCCGGCTATGGAAGAGGGACTGAACAGCCGGGCGCGCAGCCACATTGCCCATGCGGGTGACAGGATCCGGAGAACACAGGAGTTTCTGGAGCGTCTGGCATCAGAAAAGGCCGGAACCTGCAGCGAGATGTGTGACGGCGAGATCTGGATCGACAGAGAGGCATTTCAGAGTGAGGATGAAGCCATGCAGGAGTATATGCTCCTGATCTGGCTGAAGCGTCTGGGGGGGGGACTTAAGGATCTGGGAGCTGTTCAGATAAGAGACCTGAAGCGTCTGGCTGCGGGGCAGTCGGGCCGGAAACTTATGCTTCCCGGGGGAAGAAGTGCCAGATGTACCGGAAGCTATCTGGTCCTTGGCCCGGGGCAGGAGCCGGAACCGGCATCCGTGGAGAAAGCACTTGAGGTGCCGGGTGAGACGAGGTGCGGGAATTATCGGGTGATCACCCGCCTGAGGCCTTATAAAAAAGAAATTATTCCAGAAAATAAGTATACGAAATGGATGGATTATGATACAATAAAAAATACGATTCAATTACGGAACCGTAAAAGCGGTGATTACTTTATTGCAGATGGTGGTCACAGCAAACTGAAAAAATATTTCATTGATGAAAAGATATTAAAGGAGTACAGAGATCAGATTCTTCTGCTTGCGGACGGAAGCCACATTTTATGGATCGTGGGGTATCGGATCAGTGAAGCTTGCAGGATTACGGATCAAACGAAAACGGTTTTAGAAATTCAGATTGTGGAGGAATGGGAGAATGGGAGATAAGATTCGCGTATTATTATCAGAGAAGGATGTGGACCGCAGGATCGCGGAGATCGGAAAGAAGATCAGTGAGGATTATCAGGGGAAAGAGGTACATTTGATCTGTGTATTAAAGGGAAGTGTATTTTTTACCTGTGAACTGGCAAAGCGTATCACAGTTCCCGTATCCCTGGACTTTATGTCTGTGAGCAGCTACGGGGCGGACACAAAGTCGAGCGGTGTCGTGAGGATCGTCAAGGATCTGGATGAACCTTTGGAGGGAAAGGATGTTATCATTGTTGAGGATATCATTGATTCCGGCAGGACATTGAGTTACCTGATCGAGATCCTGAAGAAGAGGAATCCTGCGAGCCTTCGCCTGTGTACACTGCTGGATAAACCGGAGAGAAGAGTGACCGATGTGAAGGTGGATTATACAGGATTTAATATCCCGGATGAATTTGTCGTGGGATACGGTCTGGATTATGCTCAGAAATACAGGAATCTTCCCTATATCGGAGTGGTTGAAATATAAAATGATAGTAACTGTTCAGAGTCATGCAGATTTATAAATATTTGCCTTGGGGAGCTTGCTCACCAGAGGCAAATTTTATAAATCTATAGGGCGAGAGCCCTACATGAGCAAAAGGAAAGCCTCGCAGAGGCGATTTTGCGAATGGACTCTGAACAGTTATAAAACAGAGTCATGCAGATTTATAAATATTTGCCTTGGGGAGCTTGCTCACCAGAGGCAAATTTTATAAATCTATAGGGCGAGAGCCCTACATGAGCAAAAGGAAAGCCTCGCAGAGGCGATTTTGCGAATGGACTCTGAACAGTTATATAGAGTGTCAGAAAGGAGAGTTATCAATTGAAAAATACTTCAAAAGGAGTAGGCTTCTATGCCCTGATCGCCCTGGCAGTGGTGTTGTTTGTGTTTATTTTCCGGAATGGATTTGATACACAGGAAACATATACCTACTGGCAGTTTCTGAATGCGATTCAGGATGAGAGAGTTGCCAGAGTGGATATCCATCCGAATGAACAGGTGCCGACGGGTCAGCTGGTCGTCTATTTCACAGACGGCACGTCTCCAAAGAAACTGAATGCAGCAGATGTGAAGGAAGTCCAGGATATCCTGATGGACGAGGATATCCCCAGCTATATGTATGACATCGAGAAGGAAAGTGTGTTTATGACCACAGTTCTCCCCATGCTGCTGATGGCTGTGATGTTTATACTGCTGTTTGCATTTATGAACCGTCAGGCGAATGGCGGAAACAACAAAATGATGAATTTCGGAAAGAGCCGCGCTACAGTCATCATGCCGGATATGAAAAAGGTGAGCTTTCAGGATGTGGCGGGACTGGAGGAAGAAAAAGAAGAGCTCCAGGAGATCGTGAACTTTCTAAAGGAACCGAAGAAATATATCCAGCTGGGTGCGCGCATCCCCAAGGGGGTACTGCTGGTGGGTCCTCCGGGAACAGGAAAGACACTGCTGGCAAAGGCGGTGGCAGGAGAGGCGGGTGTCCCCTTCTTCAGCATATCCGGTTCGGATTTTGTGGAAATGTTCGTAGGTGTGGGTGCATCCCGCGTCCGTGACCTGTTCGGGGAGGCGAAGAGACACGCACCGTGTATTGTATTTATTGACGAGATCGATGCAGTAGCCAGAAGGCGCGGAACCGGAATGGGCGGCGGCCACGATGAAAGAGAGCAGACCTTAAACCAGATGCTGGTAGAGATGGATGGTTTCGGAGTCAATGAAGGGATCATTGTCATGGCTGCGACGAACCGTGTGGATATCCTGGATCCGGCGATCATGCGTCCGGGACGCTTTGACCGCAAGGTTGGCGTTGGAAAACCGGATGTAAAAGGAAGGCTGGAAATCCTTCAGGTGCATGTGAAAGGAAAGCCGCTGGGAGATGATGTAGATCTGGAGGAGATCGCCCGGACGACGGCAGGTTTCACCGGAGCAGACCTGGAGAACCTGATGAATGAGGCGGCTATTCAGGCAGCAAAGTCAGACCGGTGCTATATCGTACAGGAGGATATCCGGTCAGCCTTTATCAAAGTGGGAATCGGTGCAGAGAAGAGGAGTAAGGTCATTTCCGAAAAAGAAAAACGGATCACCGCATATCATGAGGCAGGCCATGCGATTCTCTTTCATGTGCTTCCGGACGTGGGACCGGTGCATACGATTTCCATTATCCCCACCGGGATGGGGGCGGCAGGCTATACGATGCCTCTGCCGGAAAAGGATGAAATGTTCGATACAAAGGGCAGGATGCTTCAGGACATTATCGTTGGATTTGGAGGAAGAGTCGCAGAGGAGCTGGTGATCGGAGATGTGACTACGGGAGCATCCCAGGATATTAAGCAGGCGACAGAGCTGGCGCGTGCCATGGTTACGAGATATGGGATGTCTGAGAAGGTGGGACTGATCAACTACGATACGGATGAGGATGAAGTGTTTATCGGGCGAGATCTGGCACACACGAGGCATTATGGAGAAGATACACAGGCTCTGATCGACAGCGAGGTAAAGCGTATCATAGATGAATCCTACGCGAAGGCAAAGAGCCTGATCGAAGAGCACATGGATGTGCTTCACAGATGTGCGGAGCTTCTGATCAAAGAGGAGAAGATCGGAAGAGAGCAGTTTGAGGCGTTGTTTGTGAAAAACTGACAAAAACATATAGTGAAATTTGTGAAGTTTGTGCACACTTATTTGGGGTACGATGCTATAATACATATCGTAAAACCCCCCAATACATTATATAGTTTTTGCTACACCCCATAAGAGAAATACCTTCTCCGAAAAGACGGCCGCCAGGTCGTCTTTTTTACGTACAACTGTTCAGAGTCATGCAAATTTTATAAATCTATAGGGCGAGAGCCCTGCATGAGCAAAAGGAAAGCCTCCAAGAGGCGATTTTGCGAATGGACTCTGAACAGTTACTTTCTGTAAAAAAGAACAGTAAATATTACTAATTTTTTCTTTCCATTTTGGACTGAATGGTTTATACTGGTAGAGTATATACCGCAAGGTAGAGAGAAAATGCCATTGGAGGGAACCATGGATTCGAAGACGATTGATATTGACTATTTACAGAAATCAGAGGTTTATGCCATGCGGATGCGGCCGATCTTCCGTCCAGGCGGTCTGTTCAGTGATGAGACAGAGAACTATGTGACACCGATGGAGCCGGAGGCAGGTGAGAAGGTCACGATCCGTTTTCGTGCGGCAAGAAATAATATAGACTATGTATACTGGATCAGCGGCGCCAACCGGATTCTGATGGATTATGAGAAAACGGTGGGGAATTTTGATTACTTTAAGATAGAGATCACGATGGGTGACAGGATCCTTCATTATTATTTTGAAGTATGCGTAGGAAAGATGCACTGTTTTTACAATAAACGCGGAGTGTCCAGAGATCTGCAGGAGTATTATGCTTTTGCAATCGCGCCCGGATTTAAGACACCGGATTGGGCAAAGGGCGCAGTGATGTACCAGATCTTTGTGGACCGGTTCCGGAAAGGGGATTCATCCAACGATGTGGAGGATGGAGAGTATTTTTATATCGGCGCCAGGGTATCAAAGGTGACAGACTGGGATAAATTTCCGGAGAGCCGCATGGGAATCAGGGAGTTCTATGGCGGAGATCTGCAGGGTGTGCTTGACGAGATGGATTACCTGCAGGAGTTGGGAGTGGATGTGATTTATTTCAATCCAATCTTTGTATCTCCGTCCAATCATAAGTATGATATTCAGGATTATGACTATGTGGATCCACATTACGGAAAAATCGTTAAAGACGGTGGAGAGGTCCTTCCGGAGGGCTGCACAGACAATGCACAGGCCGGCAGGTATATTCAGCGTGTGACAGACCGGGAGAATTTAGAAGCCAGCAATCAGCTTCTGATCCATCTGATCGAGGAGGCGCACAGCCGCGGGATGAAGGTCATCCTTGACGGGGTGTTTAATCACTGCGGATCTTTCAATAAGTGGCTGGACAGGGAATGTATCTATGAGCATCAGGATGGATACGAGAAAGGTGCCTATGTGTCGGCAGACAGTCCGTACCGGAGCTTTTTCAAGTTTAATAATGAGCATGAATGGCCGTATAATCCCTATTATGATGGGTGGTGGGGACACGATACACTGCCGAAGCTGAACTATGAGGAGTCTGCAAAGCTTTATGAATATATTATGGATATCGCCAGAAAGTGGGTTTCTCCGCCTTTCAATGCGGACGGGTGGCGTCTGGATGTGGCGGCGGATCTGGGATTCAGTAACGAGTACAATCACAGATTCTGGAAGGAATTCCGCAAGGTGGTGAAGGAAGCAAATCCGGATGCGATTATTCTGGCGGAGCATTACGGAAATCCGGGGCCATGGCTTCGGGGGGACGAGTGGGACACAGTCATGAATTATGACGCTTTTATGGAGCCGCTGACCTGGTTCTTTACCGGAATGGAAAAACACAGTGATGAGTACCGGGAGGATCTGCTGGGCGACAGTGGAAGCTTTATCGGTGCCATGAGCCATCATATGTCAAATTTCCTGGCGCCTTCCCTGCAGACAGCCATGAATGAACTTTCCAATCATGACCATTCCCGTTTCCTTACCAGGACGAACCATAAGGTGGGAAGAGTAGACAGACTGGGGCATGAGGCTGCTGCTGAGGGTGTCGATAAATCGGTGATGCGGGAAGCAATCGTTATGCAGATGACATGGCCGGGAGCGCCTACACTGTATTACGGTGATGAGGCTGGACAGGTAGGATTCACAGATCCGGATAACCGGAGAACCTATCCCTGGGGGCATGAGGATAGGGAACTGATCGAATTCTACCGTAAGATGATACATATCCATAAGGAATATCCCGTGCTGACGCATGGATCCCTGAAATTCCTGGAGAGCCGGAGGAACTGCATCAGCTATGCCAGATTCAGTGAAACAGAGCAGATGGTCATCGCCTTCAACAACGGGGAGGAGACGGAGGAGATCTCCCTGTCTGTATGGCAGGCGGGAATTGAAAACGGGAAAAAGATGAAACGGATCCTTTTAACCGGCAAGGAGCTGGTTACAGAGGAACCGGAAATCTATGAGTGTGTAAATGGAAAGATTACCCTGGAACTTCCGGCGAAGGCTGCAGTGGTACTGGAGAATGCGGAAGTCCCGGCACACTCAGACAGAAAGGAATAGTCAGAGCAGTAAAGAAAGAGTTTACCCGACAAATGAGCCTGGCGTCGATTTTTCCGTGCTTCACACTCTCAAAATCGACAAAAACATTTGCAATCCTCTCTTTTTTCTTTGAAAAATGGCTGCTTGCGAATGTTTTGTGGGCCCCATAGACATAAAAATACCTGCAAGCATGTATTTTTATGTCCATTTGTCCCTTGGCTCATAACAAACAGTAAATGGAAATAAGGAAGGATGGGGGCTGCATCCTTCCGGGACTGAGCCGCAGCAGATGCGGCAGGGGGAGGTTAAAATGGCAACAATCAGAGATCTGGCAAAACATACCGGATTTTCCGTGACAACAATTTCCCGTGTGCTGAATAATGATCCGACCATGAGTGTACCGGACAGCACCCGGGTGAAGATTCTGGAGGCAGCTGATGAACTGAATTATTCACTGCCGAAGACAAGACGATCAGGTAAAAATCACTCGCTCCACATTGCCATTGCGGAGATGATGTCGCAGAGCGAGCAGCTGTCGGATCCTTATTATCTGTATCTGAAAAACTATGTGGTTCGGGCATGTATGGAGAAAGGGTATCTGGTCTCCTATTTGTCGGAGCAGGATGGGAAATACTGCACACTGGAAAAGGAACACCTGGACGGTATACTGGCGATCGGAATTTTTTCGGAAAACCAGATCGAACAGATGAAAGAAATCAGTAAATGTATTGTATTTGTTGATTCCGCACCGGATGAGCAGCAGTATGATTCCGTTGTCCTGAACTTCAAACTTGGTATTGAACAAGCGGTGGAGTATCTGTCGCAGAGGGGACACCAGCGGATCGGTTTTCTTGGACCTACCTACAAGCTGGATCAGAAGAAGCGTCCGGCGCTGGAGGTACGACGGCAGTATTTTAAAGAATATATGAGCCGGCTCGGATGCTATGATGAGCGTTGGATGATCGATACCATGCTCACGATACAGGAAACACGGGCGCAGGTGGAAGAGTGGCTGAAGTCCGGCGAAGAACGCCCCACCGCTTTTCTTGCATACAATGAAGAAACGGCAATCACGGCAGTGAGTGTATTCCATGAAGAAGGGATCAGGATCCCGGAGGATATCTCCATCATCAGCTTCAACGACACACCGCTGTCTATCCTGATCGAGCCGCCGCTGACCAGTATCAATGCGCATCTGGAAAATATGGGAAAGGTATCTGTTGGACTTTTAAAGGAACGCATCCAGAGTCCGGAACGTCTGCCATATAAAGTGGTTCTGCCGCTGACGCTCACGGAGAGGAGTAGTGTGAGGGATCTGAGATAGAACTGCATTGTTTTTCATTTGTTCATATAATAGAAACCGCTATACCGAGGCAAAGACCTGGTATAGCGGTTTTTTCGGGAATTTTCATTTGTGATATGGCTGGTTATTTATTATTCACTGTACCAGGCCACGCTGAGGCTTTTACACCTGTGCTATCGGGAAAGCAGACCAGCGAAACATAAGGTTATTTGGTGTGAGTTATACTAGTATAACCCACATGAAATACGTTACTGTTTTGGTGTGGGTTATACTAAAATTCTCCCACAACGCACGCACGAAGGATATTTGTATTTCCAGGCTTTCCAAGGGGGACACCGGCAGTCATGGTGATAATATCACCCTCCTGCACATATCCTTTCCGCTCGGCAGCCTCGATGGCGTGCAGGAAGAGGATCTCGGAGCTGTATTCTTCCTTGATCAGGATCGGCTTGACACCCCAGGACATGTTCAGCTGGCGGCAGGTGTGGGGGGCTGTGGTGCAGCCCACGATCGGGCAGCCGGAGCGGTATTTGGAAACCATGCGCGCCGTCTTCCCGGATTTGCTGACGGTGATCACAGCTTTGGCCTTCAGTTCGATAGCAGTCATGCAGGCCGCATGAGAGATCGCAGTAGTCATATCCGGATTCTCGATCCGTGCATTTTCACGGAAGATCTGGGCATAATCAATATCTTTTTCCACGCGTTTCGCGATACGCACCATGGTCTTTAAGGATTCTACCGGGTAGAGTCCGGCGGCCGTCTCTCCGGAGAGCATGATCGCACTGGTTCCCTGATAGATCGCATTTGCCACGTCCGTAGTCTCCGCACGAGTAGGACGGGGATGCTTCATCATGGAATCCAGCATCTGGGTAGCTGTGATGACCTGCTTTCCGGCAGTGTAGACCTTGCTGATCAGCTTCTTCTGGATGACAGGAACCTCCTCGAGAGGAATCTCCACGCCCATATCTCCTCTGGCGATCATGATGCCGTCGGCAGCCTTGATGATCTCGTTGATATGATCGACTCCCTGCTGATTTTCGATCTTTGCGATGATATTGATATGGCTTCCGCCGTTTTCCTTCAGGATCCTGCGGATCTCCAGAACATCCGCAGCTGTTCGGGTAAAGGATGCGGCGATAAAGTCAAAGCCCTCTTTAATGCCGAAAAGGATATCGTCATAATCCTTCGCACTTACAAACGGCATATTCAGCTCGACGCCCGGCACATTGATGCCCTTGCGGTTGGAGATATGACCGCCGTTCTTTACCGTACACACAATGTCTTCGCCGGAGATCTCCATAACCTCCATGCCGATCAGACCGTCATCGATCAGGATGGCATCGCCGGGTTTCACATCCTTATACAGTTCCTTGTAAGTAATGGAAACTTTTTCCTCATTGCCGGAGATGTCAGCAGTTGTAAGGGTAAAGGTCTGTCCTTCCTGCAGGTCGATTCCGTTATTTTCGAAACAGCCGATTCTGATTTCCGGTCCCTTTGTATCCAGCAGAGCTGCAATCGGTTTATCATATTTTTCACGAAGCTCTTCCAGCAGTCGCAGGCGGCCGGCCTGCTCCTCATGGGAGCCATGGGAAAAATTAAAACGGGCCACATCCATGCCTTCTTTGACGAGAGACTCCATGATGCCTTCTTTATCGGTAGAGGGGCCCAAAGTACAGATGATTTTTGTTTTTCGCATATTCTATCCTTTCTGTTGTTTTCGCTGTCTGCAAAATGACCATTCTGGCGGGAATCCTGCATGAGCAAAAAGAAAACACCAGGAGGCGGTTTTGCAGATGGGCTCTGAACAGTTACATATGAAGATTCAGGTGTGTCAGCTGTCCACAGCCTGACAAATTTGCAATCGCTGTTATTATACTATATCTTTAGCAAAATATAAACGTCTTTACAAAATCTTTATCAAAATTAAACGTTGTCCTGATACTTTTTACAATTCAGCCGGTTCGAGGTGTTTTTTGTGAATGCAGTGAAGCAGAAATAACAGAAAAAACCCCGGAAATCTCTTTCCAGGGCATAAGAAAAGCGCGAGACGGGACTCGAACCCGCGGCCTCGACCTTGGCAAGGTCGCGCTC
>UQCM01000023.1 GCA_900539525.1 uncultured Blautia sp. | reverse complement strand
AGCTCCCCAAGGCAAATATTTATAAATCTGCATGACTCTGAACAGTTACCATTTTCTTTTTCATAATATAGATATACATTCCTATCAGAAGTCCGGCTGCGAGAACCCAGGCCAGCGGGCTGGCCATACACATTCCGAAATAGCTTCCATATCGGGAGGCGATGGCAGCACATACTACCCTCCCCACCAGCTCTGCCATTCCAGACATCATAGGCAATACTCCATATCCCATTCCCTGAATCCCGTTTCGAAATATATAGATCACTGCCAGAGGAATAAAAAACGGTCCAATACACTTGAAATACAAATCCACTGCCTGCATAATCTCTGTCAGATCACCGGACAGAAACAGGTAGATCATATATTTTCCCACCGTTACCACAAAGATTCCGCTGACTACAGCATAGAGAAAACTCATCCAGGATGCAGTCCGAAAGCCCTGGCGAACCCTTTTTATCTTCCCTGCTCCTGTGTTCTGAGCTGTGTATGTTGCCATTGCCGTCCCCAGCGCAAGAAACGGCAGCGTGACCAGCTGTTCTATTTTGACACCTGCCGCATAAGCTGCAACAATCGTGGAACCCAGCGTATTAAATGCCGTTTGTACCAGCATCGTCCCAATGGCTGTAATCGAAAACTGAAAAGCCATTGGCAGACCTACTCTCAGCTGAAGCTTTACAAGGCTCCAGTCCATGTTCCAGTCCTTTCGTGACATCTTCAGAACAGGAACTTTCTTCATAATATAAACCAGACATGACAGACCGGAGACTCCCTGTGCAATAACGGTCGCATATGCCGCACCTGCTGTTCCCATATGAAAGAAAATAATAAGGATCAGATCCAGCACAATGTTCAACGCAGAAGCCATTGTCAGAAAATACAATGGTATCCTGCTGTTTCCTAATGCTCTTAAAATACTGGAGAGCAGATTGTAGAATACCTGTGCAACAATTCCGGCGCAGATAATCATGATATATCGATAGGCATCCTCAAAAATATCCTCCGGTGTACTCATCAGCCGCAGGAGACTTCTCATTCCCGCCATACTGATTACTGTAACAAAACCGGAAATCACCAGAGAAAGGAGCACCGCCATAGTCACCGTTTTTCGTACTCCCTGCTCGTCTCCTGCACCAAAATACTGTGCTGTCATCACCGTAAAACCTGTCGACATTCCCACCAGGCTGGTTACGATCAGAAACATGATCGTACCGGTGGATCCTACTGCTGCCAAAGCCTGAGGACCTACAAACTTTCCGACAATTACCGTATCTGCCATGTTATACATCTGCTGAAAGATGTTTCCCAGAAAAACAGGTATTGTAAAACTCAAAAGTACTTTTGCGGGACTCCCCTTTGTCAAATCTCGTTCCATAATAATATATCACCCTCTGTTCAAAAACAAAGCAGACCAGCGAAGCATGAGGTTATCTGGTGTGGGTTATACCAGCCTCCCCATCCCTCGATTTTTGTTATCTAAAGCATCCCTGTTATATCTCGAAACAGATATTCCAGAAAAATATTGACATTATATAATGTATTCAGGATCGGACTCTCATGTATCATTTCCATCAGCCTCGCGCCTGCCCCGGTATTTCCAAATGCAGTGATGAGCAGAAAAGCAACCCATACCACACACAGACCCTGAAGCAGACCAAATGCCGCTCCCATCGATTGATTCAGGCTATGCAGCACCGGCAGCTTCGAAAGATTATTCAGTGTGAGCACAGTCATCCTTAACAGAAGGTTGACCAGAATTAATGTAATGACAAACGTCAGAAGGTTGATGATCAGATTTGCCATATATCCGGTAAGATAATCCGAAAATTCTGTAATATTCATCCCCTGATAGCTTTCGTCATTATTCTGCTGTATCATCTGTTTTTTCAGAATCTCCGGGAGCTGCATTTCTTCGATAAACATCTTTTGTTCAAGTCTGGAATCTATTGGTTTGTCTTCTTCCAGCATCTCCCGGCAGCCCTCTCTGACAGTTTCATACACAGGCGTATAGTCCTTTAGAAACTGGCTGATATACGGCGTTGCGAAATAAACCAGCGCGGCTGACACCAGAAAGAAGAACATACGGGTGAATACCCGAACAAATCCTCTTCTCCATCCATTTAGCGCAAATGCCAGCAATATCAGCAATACAATTATCGTCAGTATATTCATTGCATCACCTTATTTCAGTCTGATCGTAGAAACATAATCGCGGGATAGAATCATGTATTTGCGAAAGCCTTTTAGTTTTATAATATCCAGAATCGCTCTGTCATAAGCTCCTGAAAATTTCTTTCTTCCGCCTGTATTATAAATCTCAAATGCCTTATCATTAAAAAACATAAGATTCCCGTCCGCCAGTTTCACCTGCTTATAATCTAAATCAAAATACGTCTTCATGATCTGCTTTCCGCCTTTATCATAAAGCTGTACCCGGTACTTATGATCCTCTTTATCACTCTTGAAAACAAATCCGAAATTGTTCTCATCACTGAATACACTCATGATCTCTTCATCAAACTCTGTCTTCTTCTTCAATTCCGGGATCTGCTTTCCTGTAAAGACACAAAATCCGTTGCTCAGGAATGCCACTGCAGTCTCCTCACCCAAAAAACGCACTTCCGGTGCCACTGCATTCTCACAGGTCTGCGATGTTACCATATTATTGACTTCCGACTGTCCAACGGAATCGAAATTATAAAAACAGATTTTCGTGTTCATAATCCCCTGGGTTACACACAGATAAGATACCATAACCTTCATACCATCCGGAGAAATGTCAATATCCAGAGGATATCCCGAATCAGCCAGAGATGTCCTGTTTTTCGCAATTTCTTTTCCCTGACTGTCATAAATGTTAATCCATGTCACGTCTCCGTCATTAAGAACTGCCGCCACAACTCCCTGCTTTGCCACTCTTATCTTCTCTATAGGAAGAGATGTCTGAAACTGTCCGATCTGTCCGCTATCACTAAATACATACACATGCGTTCCATTCATATCCGCAACGGCAGTTGTCGTTTTACAGAGATCAAGGACAGGTCTTTGCATACTGAAAGTACTGTTCCATAAAACATGATCTCCTGAAATACAGGTCACTCCATCGGAACTGTATTTCAGAAGTTTATCTCCAAACTCTCTATAGGATGTCCCATTTATATCCGTTCTTTTTTCATCATCAAGAACAAAATAATCTGTTCCTACATGAAGATAGAGGAACAACAGGGCGCATATGAGGGCCAGACACAGTCCCGCAACCATCAGCAAATGTACTCTTCTGGATGCTCCATAATGCCGACCAAATTTCAACCAGAATGTTTTTTGCTCCCCTGCAAGCGACTCCGGTTCCTCTGCTCCCTCCAGGTCCATCAGATCTTCTTCCTCGATTTCAGACTTCATCTTATTAAATTTACGGAGCTTATTCTTAAAAAATGCTGCCATATCTTATCTTTCCGCAGGATCTCCCGCTCTGTGTTATCAGTTCCGCATATTATCATAACACAGTCCACCCGCTTCGTCAAAGATATCTGATGATGCTTATATTATTCACCAACCGGCAGCTTTATTTTCTGTCCCGGAAGAATACGGTTCGGGTCAGTGATTCCATTAACCGCACAAAGCTCCTCCAGTCTTTCATCACTTCCATAATACATACGGCAGATATCCACCAGAGTATCCCCGGCCTTTATCGTATAATAAGCCTGCTGTGTCCTCACTCCGGATGCTGCAGCCTCTTTTGAAACATCCTCTTCCTGCTCCCGAAGAGCTATATCATCCACACCCGCTGGCAAAGTATCCTTTGTACTATTAACTCCCGATGCCGCTGCATCCTCTGTACCTGTAACTCCCGATGCCGCTGCATCCTCTGTACTCCCAGCTCCCGATGCCTGAGCATGATCGGTTACAGACTCCTTCACTATCCTATTCTCTGATGTGGACAGATTCTCTGTCTGGACAGTATCTGTCTTTGGCACATCACTCCTGCTTTCTTTCGTAAATCGATCCTTTTCCCCGGTACCCTGCTCTTTTTCTGTTAGATCGTTTTCTTTTTGCTCTTCTTCTACCTGTGCATTTGTCCGTAAGGCTGCATCTGTTCCTCTGGTCATATTAGAAATCGCCAGTTCCATATTTTTCATTTTGTCATAATTATTCACCATCGTGACACCGATAATGATAACAAGAAATGCCAGAAAGGTGCTTGCTGCATAAAGTAAACGAAAATTCTTCGGCTGCTTTCCCGTCTCCTTTTCTTTCCCATGGGTGTCCAGCTTTTTTTCTGCTTTGATCCGGAAGTTCTTAATTGCCTTATCCGTAATCTCTGCCTCTTTTTCTACCGATTTTCCTGCATTTTTACAGATCATATATTCCTGCATGGACTTGTTTTTATCATAATACACATAATATCCGCCTGACTTTTTGAGTGTTCCATTCTCCTCTGTAAATACTGCATCTTCCTTCTCCGTCGGATCATGGAGCAAAAGCACAGTATCTTCTCTGTCAAAATGTGCTTTAAAAATCCGGTTCATCTTCTGATCCGGTGCCGGGGGCTGTTCTGATACCTGCAATGCCCATCCAAGAATCTCACTGTCTTCAAAATATTCTCTGGCATCCCGGTAAACTTCCTCCCAGATTCCATCCCCAAACTGAGGGTCATCTATCCGGATCGCACCATTGATAAAAATGTATTGGCTTCCATCTTTTTCCCAGCATTCTCCCAGAAGCACTGCTGCCTCAACCTGATGAAGATACGTTACTGCATAATCTTCCAGATAAACCTTTTTTCCTCTTCCCGCTTCGCCGATCTGACGCACATTTTTAGGCAGCTTTTTTTCTCCCTTTCCATTTCCGTCGTTTCCCTTATAGACCATCTCAATCATTCCCCTGTACACTCCTTTATACCCGATATACACTGTCTTCCCTGCTCCCAGTGCTGATTTATCATAGCATGTCCGCTTTGCAAAATTTATCAATCCGTGGAATGATTTTCCTGAGATTTCCGACATATTTTACTCTAGTGCATCTCCCGGAAGGCTATTGTAACCGGATTTGCCGCGGGGAACCTGCTCATCGAAGGCAAATTTGATGATGCCAGGGACAAAACTGTTTTGCGAACGGACTCTGAACCGTTACGTATATTTTATCTAAAGTCTGGATAAACTGTAACTGTTATACCCCTGGATTCCGTGTCAAACGTCCAGATTCACGCTGTGGATGAGAGACCTTATGACACCTGATTCCACCTTTAGAAAACGCTGGAAAGGATACGACAATGCTCTGTTTTGATGAAAAAGTTTATTATATAAATTCCCGCAAAGAAAATGCCTGCATGCATGTAAGCCGACAGCTTTCTTCATTATTGCAGCGCCATCCAAAAAGCAGCTTCGGATCTCCCGTCTTCATCTGTATCGGCAGCAGCCGCGTAACCGGCGACAGTCTGGGCCCGATCATCGGTTCTCAGTTAAAAAAAACGTTCTGTGACGATATTTCCGTCTATGGAACGCTGGAAATGCCTGTTCATGCCTTAAATCTCAGCTCTGTTCTGCAAGCGGTAAAGATCCATCATAAAAACGATCTTCTGATTGCCATCGATGCTGCTCTGGGCATCCCTGAACATCAGGGGTACATTACACTCGGCAGAGGCAGTCTGTCTCCAGGTGCCGGTGTCGACAAGGACCTGGAGCATGTTGGAGATCTTTATATTACGGGCATCATAGGGCGGGCCGGGCGTTTTTCCCATCTGTCCCTCCAGACTGCAAGACTCTCTTCCGTCATGCCCGTGGCTACTCAGATATCCGCCGGTATCCTCCACGCCTTCGGATATTTTCCTTTTTAAAAAATTTAACTGATTTTTTTCATCACTGTTGCTATTTCCCCTGTTTTATCATACACTGTTCTTAATAGCATTCCCGGACAGACTCTGTTTGTCTGACCGGGAGCTCATTGCTCTTGCCCCAGGATAACAAAGGAGGAATCAGATATGGCATTTGGAATGAAAAATATTTTGCAGGGAGGTCTCGCCGCAAATTACAGCGAAGCATCACACGAAGATCTGACCAAGGAGTTCGGTGCATACCTCATGGATAACGAAACCATCTCCGTTGGATTTAAGCTCATCCGTGACACCCTTGTTTTCACAGACAAACGTATCATTTTTATAGATAAGCAGGGTGCTACCGGACAGAAGATGCATATAGAATCCATCAATCTTCATTCGATCATTGATGTGCGTATGGAAACCTCAGGCTTTGGGTTTGACGACAGCGAACTCACTTTTACTTACATTAAAACACCTTACATGAAAGCACATACGGTAGAATATGCTTCCCATACCCTGGAGTTTCCCAAGAAATACAATGTCCAGTCCCTCTATAAGATACTTCAGGGACTCGCTTACGAAAACTGTCTGAATCTGAATGATCTTGATTGATCATTACGCACTATAACCCACACCGAATAACCTTATGTTTCGCCGGTCTTCTTTCCCGACAGCACAGGTGTAAAAACTCAGGCGCAAAATCCCCGCCTGTTTATCATACAGGCGGGGATTTTCCAAACTCATTTATCTGTCAAACTGTTTTCTATCAGGCCAGAAAGCTTTTGACCTTCGAATAGATTCCTTCGGCGTCCAGACCATACTTATGGAGCAGTGCCACAGCCGGTCCTGACTCTCCGAACACATCGTTGATTCCGATCTTCATCACCCTGACAGGTGCTTTCTCGCTCAGGCAGTCGCAGACAGCACTCCCGAGACCTCCGATCACTGAATGCTCTTCCACGGTAACTACTTTTCCAGTCTGCTTTGCAGCCTCTATGATCAGCTCCTCATCTAGCGGCTTAATTGTATGAATATTGATAACCTTTGCATCGATACCGTCCTCTGCAAGTTTCTCTGCCGCCTCCAGGCATGCCGCAACCGGAAGTCCTGTTGCCACGATCGTCAGGTCTTTTCCTTCCCGGAGCACTGCTCCCTTTCCCATTTCAAACTTATAATCCGGTCTGTCATTGAAAACCGGAACGGCCAGACGTCCAAAGCGCAGATATACCGGTCCGTCATATGCTGCTGCCGCCTTTGTGGCTGCCTCTGCCTCTATCGCATCCGACGGATTAATGATCACCATTCCCGGAATGGAACGCATCAGGGCAATATCCTCATTACACTGATGAGTCGGTCCATCCTCTCCTACAGAAATTCCCGCATGTGATGCACCGATCTTTACGTTCAGATGCGGGTATGCAATGGAATTTCTCACCTGTTCAAAGGCACGTCCCGCTGCAAACATGGCAAAAGAACTGGCAAACGGTATTTTTCCGGAAGCCGCCAGCCCTGCTGCGATTCCCATCATATTTCCCTCTGCAATACCGCAGTCAAAGAAGCGGTCCGGAAACTCCTTCTTAAACATTCCTGTCTTTGTGGCTGCTGCAAGGTCAGCATCAAGAACCACGATATTCTCATTCTCTTTCCCCAGCTCGATCAGGGCTTTTCCGTATCCCTCTCTTGTTGCCATTTTCTTTACTTCTGACATAATGCTTCACCTGCCTTTTCTAATTCTGCCATAGCTGCTGCATACTGCTCATCATTCGGCGCCACGCCGTGCCAGGATGCCTGATTTTCCATAAAGGAAACACCCTTTCCCTTTACTGTTTTTAAGATGATGGCAACCGGCTTTCCTTTTACGCTTCTCGCCTCATCAAAGGCTGCCTTTAACTGATCCATATCATTTCCATCTTCTACATTGATCGCATAGCAGTTGAACGCCTCGAATTTTTTGTCGATCGGATATGGAGAACAGACATCTGCAATGTCTCCATCGATCTGAAGGCCGTTGTTGTCCACAATGATCACCAGATTGTCCAGATTTCTCGCGCCCGCAAACATGGCAGCCTCCCATACCTGTCCCTCCTGGATCTCACCATCCCCCAGAAGTGTGTAGACACGATAATCTTCTCCGCTCAACTTCGCAGAAAGTGCCATCCCTACTGCAGCGGAAATTCCCTGTCCCAGAGATCCGCTGGACATATCCACGCCAGGTGTACTCTTCATATCCGGATGTCCCTGCAGATGGGATCCTATATGACGCAGTGTGATCATGTCTTCTACCGGAAAATATCCCCTGTGTGCAAGAGCTGCATAAAGGCCCGGAGCCGTATGTCCCTTCGAAAGCACGAATCGATCCCTGTCCGGTTTGTCCGGATCATTTGGATCAATATTCATTTCTTCAAAATACAAGTAAGTAAATACGTCTACGGCTGACAGAGATCCGCCCGGATGTCCGGCTTTAGCACTGTGAACAGACGTTACGATGTCCTTGCGTATCTCATTGGCCATTTTCTGAAGCTCAAGTTTGTTCATGGTCATTCTCCTTTATTATATTTCATAATATGATGTCGGGTTCAAAAGCATTTGAGCCCATGATACCTTCGGATTTTTCCGCGCTTTGCGCAGCTGCCCCTGCAGCCATTCTGCCGGGGATTGTGTGCTCTGCAAGCTGATTATACTCTATTTCTCTTCTTTTGAAAATAGGAAAACTTTTATGAATAACATTTTTATTTCTTCACTGTTACTGTCAAATTGGAACAAAGTGGGCAATCCCACCTCTGCTCCCCACCTCCTCACTTATGAGGCGCTTGCGTTACTATTCACACGTCAGCCAGTTCGAGGGGTTTTCTGTGAGTGCAGCGAAGCGAAAGTCACGTAAAAACCCGAGAGTAGCAGCGCGATATGATGCAGAATGCATCATATCTGTGCATCGCGAAACGTGTTACTGGTCACGGAGTGAACAGTAACGCGCTTGCTCATCTAAACCAAAATTGGGACTTGGATAAATTCCTTTAATGTGATATAACAATAAAAAGCAAATTGTTACTGTAAGGACAGTTGACATGACTGTAGCTTGCAATGTACCTGTGAAGGTAGTAAATGATTACCTTGCGATTTCTAATGAGGAGAAACGAATGCTATGAGTACTATGAATCTGACACTATTAACTGACTTGTATGAGCTTACCATGATGCAGGGCTATTTTAAAAGCCATGCCACAGAAACGGTGATTTTTGATGCCTTTTACAGACTGAATCCAAGCGGCGGAGGATATGCCATCGCTGCCGGACTGGAACAGGTCATTGATTATATCAAGAATCTGCGCTTTTCCAGCGAGGATATCTCTTATCTGCGGGGACTGCATATTTTTGATGATGATTTTCTTGACTATCTGAGCAACTTCAGATTTTCCGGTGACATCTATGCGATCCCTGAAGGCACAGTTGTTTTTCCGCGGGAGCCTCTCATCAAAGTGGTGGCACCGATCATGGAAGCCCAGCTTGTAGAAACTGCGATTCTGACAATCATCAATCATCAGAGCCTGATCGCCACGAAAGCCTCCCGTGTCGTTTATGCTGCACAGGGAGACGGTATCATGGAATTTGGTCTGCGTCGTGCCCAGGGGCCGGACGCCGGCGTTTACGGTGCACGTGCCGCTATGATCGGCGGCTGCGTCGGTACTTCAAATGTCCTGGCCGGTCAGCTTTTTCATGTACCTGTTATGGGTACTCATGCTCACAGCTGGATCATGAGCTTTCCGGATGAATATACCGCTTTTCGCACCTATGCGGACCTGTATCCGAATGCCTGCTGTCTTCTGGTAGACACTTATGATACGCTGAAGTCCGGCGTCCCCAATGCCATTCGTGTCTTCCAGGAAATGCGTGACTCAGGTATTGAACTGAAACACTACGGTATCCGTCTCGACAGCGGTGATCTTGCCTACATGTCCAAACAGGCAAGAAAGCTTCTGGATGCCGCCGGGTTCGAGGATGCATATATCGCCGCCTCCAGTGACCTGGATGAATATCTGATCCAGAGTTTGAAGCTCCAGGGCTGTAAGATCTCCTCCTGGGGAGTCGGAACAAATCTGATCACATCCAAGGACTGCCCATCCTTCGGCGGTGTTTACAAACTGGCAGCGATCAAAGACGAAGCAACCGGCGAATTTATTCCGAAAATCAAGCTTTCTGAAAACACAGAAAAGATCACGAATCCCGGAAACAAAACCGTTTTTCGTATTTACGACAAAAGCCATGGAAAAATCAAAGCCGATCTGATCGCACTGGCAGACGAAACCTTCGATGAAACGAAAGATATGATCATCTTCGATCCTCATGCCACATGGAAAAAGACAAAGATAAAAGCAAACACCTATAAACTGAGGGAACTGCTTGTACCAGTATTTAAAAATGGCGAGTGTGTTTATGATTCTCCAAGCGTCATGGATATCCGCAGTCTTTGTATGAAAGAACTGGATACGCTCTGGGACGAGACAAAACGTTTCGTGAATCCTCAGGCTGTTTATGTAGATCTTTCAGACAAACTTTATCAGATTAAATCAGACCTGCTGGAAAAGATGAGCATGGATTCTCTGGACAAAAAATAATCCGTATCACGGTCATAAGATGCCTTCCCCTTTCATAAGATAACCTGTCATGATGCCAGGGTCAAAAGGTTATGATTTTTATGAAAGGGGAAGGCATTTTATGAAAGAATACCACTATGAAATACTTGTAAACAAAGACTGTCGTCTGGAAGCTGACTTTGTTCCAGACAATCTGATCTGTCCGGATATTCCTTTCGATGCCCCGTCAGGCAGTCCGAAACGTATGCTTGAATTTCAGGCCGCACATGCCGCTGAGAGACTGTTTGCTGATGCCAGAAATGCCGGATTTACACTTTGGGGAATTTCCGGATACCGCCCTTACAGACGTCAGAAGGAGCTCTATGAAAATGCTGCTGATGCGCGCTATGTGGCACCTCCCGGCGCCAGTGAACATCAGACAGGACTGGCACTGGATGTCTCATGCGCCGCAGCAGATTTTGAGCTTACGGAGCAATTCGCCTCCACATCCGAGGGTCGCTGGCTTTCTAAACATGCACATCTGCATGGATTTATTCTGCGCTATCCGAAAGAAAAAGAAAAAATTACCGGATATGCATGGGAACCCTGGCATATCCGGTATGTCACAAAATCACTTGCTCTCTATCTGGCTATTACAGGTCTGACGCTGGAGGAGTATCACGCACAATAGCTGCCTTCATCTCACGTGTGAACAGTAACGTTAACCTGCCTCTTTCCTACTGCTCCATCTGACGCCCCAGAAAGCCCGCCGCACAGCGCGCCAGTATCTGCTCTGTCTCACCAAGCCTGCGTCTGTTGTCTTTACTCATCAAAATGACAGCACCTATCGCATCACCTTCACACAAAATCGGGCAGACTACCTGCGAACAGCCTCCTCCGTCTTCATCCTGTATGACTCTCACAAATTTCCGTCCATCTCCTGCGGACAGTACCTGCTCTCTGCTATGAATCACACGCTCCAGCTCCTGACTGATCGATTTTCCAACAGACTCTTTTTTCATTCCTCCTGAAGCAGCGATGACCTGATCCCGGTCTGTGATGTAGACAGCATGTCCGCTGGCCTGTGCCAGCGCCTCCGCATACTCCTTTGAAAAAGCTCCCAGTTCTCCGATGGGTGAGTATTTCTTCAACACGATCTCCCCTTCCCTGTCTGTAAAGATTTCAAGCGGTGCCCCTTCTCTGATACGCAGTGTTCTGCGAATTTCCTTCGGGATTACAACCCTTCCAAGGTCATCTATTCTTCTCACAATACCTGTAGCTTTCATATAAAAAATCCTCCGTCTGCAAATTAATATGGCTTATACTATTATTTGCAAACAATGGAATTTTATACCGTAAGAAATTCTTTTCTTAATCCCGGATCTTTTCTTTGTATTTTTGTCTATGGATCTTTTTTTGTACATACATTTCATCATCTGCACATTTTAATATGTCACTTATACTCAGATTCTCATCATATGCTTTCACTTCTACGGTCCCATAGCTGAAGCTTGCCGGATATTTTTCTATGTGCATATCTGAAAATTCGCACAAAATCTTTTCCAGCTTTTGCTCAGCCACCTTTTTCGGGCATTCCTCAAACACTGCACAGAACTCATCCCCGCCAATTCTGGCAAAAATATCATTTTCACGGATCCTGTTCTTCACTGCAGACGCAAATGTACAGAGATACACATCTCCCTCAGCATGTCCAAACCTGTCATTAATATACTTTAAATGATCCAGATCAAAATAGCACAGTACAAACGAAAGCTTTCGATCCAGTAACCGTTTCATCTGTTCGTTAAAGTAGAAACGGTTTCCGATATTGGTAAGAGAGTCCGTGTATGCCTGATCCGCAAGCTTTTCTTCCCTCTGCCTTTCTTCTGTGATATCGCGTATGATATGTGCATGTGCGCGGTGTCCCTGCCATTCAATCAATGCTGTCATGATACGGTAGCTCCTGCCCTGGCTGTCCTCTGCTTCCCATATCTTTTCTTCGATGTCATTCTTTGCAACAATGATCTGTTCCACTTCATCTAATTCTTCGAATCCTATGTTACAGGATTCCACATCCGGCTCCCCCTGTCGGTTTCCGTACACGATTTCTTTTGTATCTTCATCAAGCACCAGAATATGCTCATGGCTCCTGTGCATCATTTCCAGCAAAAGCTCATGATATCCTTCCATCATGGCTGCCCGTTTTTTCTCTTTTTCTGCATCCTGCTTCAGCATTCTCTCACGCTCGCATAGCTGTCCTGTCATCGTATTAAATGCTTCAGAAAACTCTCCCAGGTATGACACATGCTGCGAATAATCACCGGAAGCAACCTGCTTTGCCTGCCAGGTCAGATGATTCAGATTGGCATGAAGGTTTTTCAGATTCTCACACAGAAAATTATCCCGCCCCGGATAGTGCCCTGACAAATTTCCGATTGAAAGATCCGCCGTGTAGCTTTTCATCTCCTGCACTGCCTGATCAAGATACTGCATACCTCTTCCAAGCTTTCTAAACGACTCATCCAACGCATCGATATTCAGTTCTATTGTTTTCGTATCATACAGAATACTTCTCAAATATTCAAATAAAATTTCACTGTTTTTATTTTCCATCACTGTTGAACTCTGTTTTATCTCTTGTTGTTACTCTCCCTTGACCTCAGCACAGAATCTGCAGACTCTGTCTCCTGTTGCCCAGCAGTCTACCTCCACTGCCATGTAATGCTTTCCACTGTATGTAGATAGAATTCCTGCAATAAAACCTTCATCATAATTGCAGACAGCCTCTCCCAGGATCGGAAGTCCTGAACAATCTGCATCCTCAGCAACTGTCAGAACAATCTTTCCTGTCTGTTCCTCAATCCTTTCCACCCTGAGTACCCCGATCTTCAGTTCAGCCATACGGGAATGAAGCTGTGCAATAAATTCATTCATAGGAAGCGTCAGATCCAGCACATTCTTTGCGAAATAACACCCTGAACGGTATCCTGCCTTTCTGAAAATCTCAATCTGCTCCTCTTTTCCAAACCGTTCTTTCAGCTCTTCTCTTAACGAATATTCCAGCAGCCGATAAACCGACACTGATATCAGTTCACCCATATTTCCTCTGCATGCTTTATCAAAATTCACATACTCGTCAAACGTAACAGGAGGTATACTCTCTAAAAAAATATTCTCACTCATATCACTTTTTACCTTTTCGCATAATTTATCTTTCGATGAATCCCGTCATATTACGAGTTACCCGACAAATGAGCCTTACGTCGATTTTCCGTGCTTCGCACTCTCAAAATCGACGAAAACATTCGCAATCCGCTCATTTTTCTTCGAAAAATGGCTACTTGCTCATGTTTTGCGGGACCCATAGACATAAAAATACATGGCCTTCTGACTTTTGTATCATATTATATCATCAGCAAATCTCATATACAAGAACAAAGTATAACAAATCTTTAAACTCCTCATTCAAAAATTTTATGTTGAATTACAAATAGAATTTTCGGGAATCTCCCATTACAACAAGGAATTTCCCATATTCACAAAAAAAAACGTACAAAAGTACGCTTTTTTTGTGAATATGAAGATACTCAACGGTTACAATTTTTAATAAGGATAGAAATTTCCGGCTTCATCTGTTACTCCTGTATCACCAAATGTATATTTCGCTCCTGATGTATCTACCCAGTTTCCATTCGCATCCTTTGTGACTGTGATATAATTACCGTTATTATCATAAAAGCCTGTCGATTCACTGCTGTCCTGATATGGATAGTAATTACCTGCATTATCTGTCACACCGCTGTCTCCGAAATAGTAAACCGTTCCATAAGAATCAACCCAGTTCCCGTTGCTGTCTTTGGTCACTGAGATGTAGTTTCCATCGCGGTCATAGAAGCCCCCGGTCTCTGAACTGTTTGCGTTATTGTTATTATTATTGTCACCGTTATTTGTATTATTATTGCTATTGCTGTTATTATTGCTGTTGTTGTCGTCATTATTTCCCGTATTGGTTCCACCGCCGGATGGCGCTTGATACGTATACCAGTAACCGTCACTCCCCATTACGCCATACTGCTGCATATCATAGCTCTTTCCGCTGCTGTCCTTCCATACTCCATCTGTGCCTTTTGTGACAGTGATCGGATTTCCGCTGGAATCGTAAATCACTTTGGTGTTTCCTGACGGACTGCTGTCCGCAGAACCATCAGAGGAATCATTCCCGGTACTTCCTGCCCCGGCAGTTGACTTTTTCAAAAGCTTAAAACTCTCTACCGCAGTCTTAATGCTTTTCATCACAGATTCATTATCATCCTTTACCAGACCGGTTACCGAATAGATCTCCGTATCGGTTGCAAGATCATATCCGATGGAATATGAATAATCTTCATTCGGATCCGTGCATTTGATAACGGTGTGATACTGATCCACACTCCCCGCAGTGCTCTTTTTAAACTCTATAATCTCATATTGCTCCGCGTCTTTGCCTGCTGCTGTAAAATTACTCAACACCTCTTCCCCGGTAGTCGGAAGTTTTACAGCCGAAACATCACTCCCCGATAAATGGGCAATCGTAATACTTCCCTCTTCCGACTCAAATACCAGAGCTTCCTCGGTATCCTTTGTATTCTTCCATGAGCTGTCCGGCAGACTGATCGAAAACGTTTTGTCTCTGGATGTGTAGAGCTTCGTCTGCGTCATGGCTGTTCCTGTCTTCTCCTCAACCTCTGTCGCCTTCTCCGTCAAAGACTCTGTAATCTGTTCCGAAACAGATTCTGTCTCCTTCGGCTTTTTTCTGCATCCGACTGCCAGGGACGCTGCAGTTATTCCGAGCACAAGGCACACCGCAAATTTCTTTATTTTTTTCATGATACTCCTCCTGAAATACTGTATACGCTGCTGTTCACTCCGTAATCAGCAACACGCTTCGCGCTGAACTGTAACTACCCCACAAAGCCATCACTGCATTCCAAAATGCAGGGGATTCTCACTCAAATCCTTTTCCATTTCCTGATTCATCTGACGTTGAGCTGAAAAAAACATCAGCATCGACATCATGGCTTTTGATTATAACATATCCACTCTGGAATGTAAAGCTGATACCCGAAACCCACTTCACTCCGTGACCAGTAACACGCTTCGCGATGCACAGAGATCATGCATACTGCATTCAAAATACTCCCGGGCCTGTTCCATATCCTTCTGGACCTGCTGCCACACTGCCTGGATTCCATCAAATTTCTGTATTCCCCTGAGATAAAGATGAAACTCCGTCATCATCTTTTCCCCGTAGATATCTGCATCAAAATCCGCCAGCATCGTTTCTATAGTAATCTCCGGAAGATCATCTACTGAGGGTCGTGTACCCACATTCGTAACACCATAATATGCCTTACCATCAAGATAGGTACATGTAGCATAAACACCTCCCGGCGGCCTGTGTTTTGTTCCATAAATCTTCAGATTTGCCGTTGGCATTCCCACGGTACGTCCCAGCGCCTTGCCGTGAACCACCTTCCCCAGCATCAGATAGGGATGGCCGCACAGCTTAGTCAGACGTTCCATATCTCCTGCCTCCAGATACTTTGCCACGCGTACGGCTGTCACAGGCTCCCCACCGGCACAGACGGTATCTACCAGTCTCAGTTCTTTACCGCATTGCTCCAGAAGCGCACGTTCTGTGCAACCGGAGCCTGCCACAAACATCTCTGCCCCCAATTTCTGAATAAAAACCCGTTGGATCAGTGTTTCCTGATCCTTCCCGCCGGTCTGCAGAGACAGCAGCACATCCACTCCCAGCTTTTCCAGCAGATATGCCTTTTCCATTTCTGTCGTCAGTACCTTTTCTTCCTTCGTCCCCGGACAACTGATCACCACTGCCTTTCGTCCGCTTCTCCGGCTCTCTTCAACAAGCGCCCTGATCACTGCCTGATGTCCCAGATGGACACCATCAAACTTTCCAAGAGCAATGCAGGTGTGCTCCATCTTCTCCACTCTGTCGATATGTCTCATAAAATATCCTGTTCCCCTTATATCGTCCCCGAAATCCGGTTAATCCCGGGCCATTTCTTTCACTCTGGAAAACGCCTTTGACACTGCCGGAATTAAAAGAATGAGTATCGTGATCACTCCTTCTGTGAAAATGTACGCACCGTTATATGCAAGAGAGTAAGGCAGAGCCCCCCATCCCTCCCATGCGTATTCACCAAAGAAGAGCCATCCGGAAAGCACGGCAAACACATAGCGGCCGAGAATTCCCACGATATAGCCTTTCACCAGCCCGTTCTTCGACTTTGCAAAGAGACCTGACAGTCCCAGAGCGCCGAACGCCAGAAGATAGTCCACGATCACCTGAACCGGCATAAGAATATACGGTCCAAGCAGAAACTGAAGCACACCGTAAGCCGCTGCACTCAGAAGTCCCGCACCGATTCCGTAGAAATAACCCGGCAGGCAGATGAACAGCATACTGAACAGTGTGACAGAACCTCCAAACGGGAATTCATAGACCTTCAGCATGGATGCCACACATGCCAGGGCAACCGACATGGCGCAGAACACGAGCTGCTTTGTACTCATTTTTCTGTTTTCCTTCCTTCCGGCTGCCACAGCGGCCGCAATCAGAAGGATTGCCAGAATCACTGCTGCCGCCACATATCCTCCGGTGGCAAGCGCATATCCGTCGTCTGTTAATGATACAAAAAATGACATTATCATCCTCCCTTTCCTATCTGTTTTCGCCCTCATTGTATCATCTGTGCAAAATATGTCAAGGATGCCAGGGTCAAAAGACATCGAAAAAGAAAACGGAACCTGTCTGTCTCCCTGTTCAGACAAGTCCCGCATAACCTTCTTATTCTGCTGATGGCTCAGAAACTGTCTGCTCTTCTGCAGCTGTTTCCGCCTCTGTTCCCTCCGAAGAAGCTTCTGTGGCTGCTTCGGAATCTGCCTCCGTCTCTGTGCTCTTTACTTCAAAGGTATCTGTGAACGTCAGCTCAGCCAGAAGCTCATCGTCCTGTGTAAACTCTGCCGCTTCCTTCCACGCATCATAAACTTCGCTGAATTTATCACTCTTGCGCTGTGAAACAATCGTTTCCTTCTGTGATTCCGTGGCTTCCTTATCAAACACTGACTGCATCTGTGCCACATAGTAACCACTGTCTGTTTCAATCACATCCTCTGCACATTCGCCATCTGACAGGCTGTCCACCGCCGCCTTTACCGTTTCATCAATGCTGCCATTATCCGTTCCATAAGAGGTCGTGCTGGCTGACAGATTCTCATCTTCTGCCTTTGCCGCCTCATCCATATCGGCTCCTTCCTTCACTGCATCTAAGATCTTCTGTGCCTTTTCCTTCTGGGCTGCCTTCTCTTCATCTGTTCTGGGTACACTGTTTCCCTCTTCATCCGTTGTATCTGCAGTGCTTAAAAATACATATTTCACGGTTTTCTGAGCTGCTTCCTCATCGGAAACCTCCGTATCAACATCTTTAATGATCGCTGCCTGCATTTTATTCTGAATCAGACTCAAAGTCAGCATACGCTCCACCGTCTCCTGCGAAGCGGTCATCGCTTTTAATACATCCTTGTCATTGTTCGCCATAAAATCAGAAGCCGCACTGGTGATCTTCGCCTTCTCGTCATCGGTAACCGTCACATCGTACTCATCCATGTGCTTTTCCAGGATCATCATCTGCTCGATATTCTCCACGACGCTGCTCTTTACGGTATCCCCATAGCTGCTCCACATATTCTCTCCAAACATAGAGCCATACATCGTCTGCATCTGCGCCTGGTTGTAACGCACCATAAAATTCACCAATGCATAATCAATATTCTCGCCGTCCAGAACAGCCACTGCCTTTCCAGCCTTAGAATCCGCACCACAGCCTGTCACTGTTCCCATCGCCAGCCCCAGGCACAGGCCTGCTGCCAGCAGTTTTTTCCCTAACTTACTCATAATAAGCTTCCTCCTGAATAAAAATCACTTTTTACAGTATAATCCCTTTTCATTTTTCCCGCAAGCAATTTAACACATTTTTCACAGATTAACCAATACGTTTGTGTAACTATTCAGAGTCCATTCGCAAAATCGCCTCTACGGGACTTTCCTTTTGCACATGCAGGACTCTCGCGATACACAGCTCAATGCATACTGCGCTGCTGCTCCCCGGTTTTCAGCAGCCTCAGCTCCTCCAGCAGTTCCCTCACCACATGCAGTACATCTGCATTGTCCTTTGGTCCCTTCCGTGGCTTTGCATACTGAAAATACGGTGGAGTATCCACAATAAATTTCATCCGTCCATTGCACTTCTTCAATAGCAGCTCGATTTTTTTCGGATCCACCTTTGCCCGTTCAAACATCGTAAAGCGGATCACATCCCCCTTCTGCGCCACCTCCGTCACATAAGCCCGGTGAGCCAGAGCCTTCAGATTGGCAATCGCCAGCAGGTTCTGAACAGATCTGGGAAGCTCTCCAAAACGATCCATCAGTTCCTCCAGCATATCATCATATTCCTCTTCATTTTCTATCCCGGCAATCCGTTTATAAACATCAAGCTTCTGTGCTTCATTCCTGATATATCTCTCTGGAATGAATGCGTCCACATCCAGATCAATGGCGGTCTCATACTCTGCCTCCGGCGAGATCTCACCTTTCTGTTCCTTTACTGCTTCATTTAACATCTTACAGTACAGATCATAGCCAACCGCTGCCATATGTCCATGCTGCTGAGCGCCCAGCAGGTTTCCGGCGCCGCGGATCTCCAGATCCCGCATAGCGATCTTGAAGCCGCTTCCCAGATCGGTAAATTCCCGGATGGCATGGAGCCTTTTTTCGGCTACCTCTTTCAGCATCTTATTCTTCCTGTACATAAGAAATGCATAGGCCGTCCTGTTGGAACGCCCCACACGCCCCCGAAGCTGGTAGAGCTGGGAGAGTCCCAGATTGTCCGCATCATGAATGATCATGGTATTGACATTGGAAATATCCAGTCCGGTTTCTATGATGGTCGTAGAAACCAGAACATCGATTTCTCCATTGATAAAATCATACATGATCTTTTCCAGTTCCCTCTCCCTCATCTGTCCGTGGGCAAACGCAACATTCGCTTCCGGCACCAGCTTTGACACTGTATTTGCCATCTCCACAATGGTATTTACCCGGTTATATACATAGTAGACCTGACCTCCTCTTGCCAGCTCCCGGCTGATGGCCTCCCGCACCATCTCCTCATTATACTCCATCACATATGTCTGGATCGGCATACGCTCCATAGGTGCCTCCTCCAGCACACTCATATCACGGATACCGATCAGGCTCATATGCAGTGTCCTTGGGATCGGTGTCGCTGTCAGGGTCAGTACATCAACGTTTTCCTTCAGCTTCTTGATCTTTTCCTTATGAGTGACTCCAAACCTCTGCTCCTCATCGATGATCAGCATTCCCAGATCTTTGTATTCCACATCCTTTGACAGTACCCGGTGTGTTCCGATCAGAATATCTACCAGTCCCTTTTTCAGGTCTGTGAGCGTTTTTTTCTGCTCTGCCGCTGTCCGAAACCTGCACATCAGATCTACCCGCACCGGAAAATCCTTCATGCGCTGCACAAAGGTATTGTAATGCTGCTGTGCAAGGATCGTCGTAGGAACGAGATATACGACCTGCTTCCCCTCCTGAACCGCCTTGAAGGCTGCGCGAATAGCAATCTCTGTTTTCCCGTATCCCACATCACCACAGACCAGGCGATCCATGATCTTCCTGCTTTCCATATCCTTTTTCACTGCCTCAATGGCCAGCAGCTGGTCCTCTGTCTCCTCAAACGGGAAGGTATCCTCAAACTCCCGCTGCCAGACAGTATCCGGTCCGTAAACAAATCCCTCCTTCTGCTGACGTACTGCATAAAGCTGCACCAGATCTTTCGCGATATCACGCACGGCTCCCCGCACCTTCGACTTTGTCCTGCCCCACTCAGGAGTGCCCAGCTTATTCAGCTTCGGCTTCTTTGTCTCTGCATCACCGTATTTCTGGATCACATCAAGCTGGGTTGCCGGAACATAGAGATTACTGCCTCCGGCATATTCGATCTTCATGTAGTCTTTGATGACCTTATCGACCTCTACCTTCTCAATCCCGCGATAGATGCCAAGTCCGTGGTTCTCATGGACCACACAGTCACCTACGGAAAGCTCCGAGAAGCTCTGGATCTTCCGGCCCTCATAGATCTTCCGTTTTTTCTTTTTCTTCTTTTCCTGTCCGAAAATATCACTCTCGGAAATGACTACAAACTTAATCAGCGGATATTCATATCCCCGGTCCACCTTGCCGTAGGCTACCAGAATCTCTCCCGGTGACACCTGCCGGTCCATATTTTCTGTATAAAAGCTGTTCAGCTCATGATCTCTTAAATCTTCCGCCAGACGTTCTGCTCTTGTCCTGGAGCCGGAAATGAGGATCACCTGGTATCCTTCTTTCTTCCAGCGCTTCAGATCCTTTACCAGCACCTCAAAGCTGTTGTTATATGGATTTACCGCCCGTACATCCAGGCCAAAATGCGAAGTCACATTCCAGCCGCCCCTGGGGGATTCCAGCGTGCACAGTCCCATACTATGCTGCCTGTTCAGCTGCCCGATCGTTCCCTGGCAGGTATTTAAGATCGCCATCTGCCCCGGGAGCACATATCCCTTCGCCAGACGGTTCTCCATGCTTTCCCGGAACTCCAGTTCAATGGCATTTCCTTCTTCCATAAGACGGTGAGGCTCATCCAGAACAAACAGCGTCTTTTTCTCTTTAAAATAATCGATGAAACTGACGGTATTTTCGTACAGATAGCCCACAAACGCATCCATCCCCATGGCTCCGGAACATTCCGTCATCCGTTCCTTCGTTTCCTCCAGAAGCTCCTTCAGACGGTGTGCCTCCTCTGTTTTCATCTCCCTGCGCATCTGTTCCCAGGGCTTTTTGACATCCTTTTCCATTTTTTCAATGGCTGCCCGGATCCGCCTGCCGTCTGCCATCACTTCACATGCAGGGTAAATCGAAATCCGCTCAAGATTCTCGATTGATCTCTGGCTCTCCACATCAAAGCTCCGAATGGAGTCCACCTCATCTCCCCACAGTTCGATTCGCAGCGGATTCTCTTCTGTCAGGGGAAAAATATCAACGATCCCGCCCCTGACGGCAAACTGCCCCGTTCCTTCCACCTGAGATACATGCTCATATCCCATAGAGGATAAACGCTGTTTTAACGCTTCTGTTTCGATGACACTGTCATTCTGAATCTGAAGAATGTTCTTTCTGAATTCCTCCAATGGCACCAGATGATCCATACACCCGCCCATGGTAGTGATGACTGTGAGCCGTTCACACTCCATGAAGGCTTTCAGGACAGCCATCCTCTGCTGTACGATCAGATTACTGTGGATATCCGCACTGTAAAAAATCAGGTCCTTCGCAGGATAAAGCAGTACATTCCTGTCAAAAAAACGATAGTTTTCATACAGCTCTTTTGCTCTCGTCTCGCTGTAGGTCAGGATGACCTTGCAGGGATAATCCTCCCCTGCCGCATATATAAAATGGGGTTTCTGGGCATCGATACAGCCCGAAACCTGCACCATGCCGTCCCGCTTCAGCGCAGACCTGATCTCCGAAAATTCACCCAGCCTCTCTAACGGTTCTGTAAAAGCTCTCATTCTTCTACCTTCTTATTATATTCATTCATAGCTGATGCCATATCATCCACAAGGATCCTGACCACTGCATCTGCCGCACGCTCCAGAGATGCGTCCATCTTCTGCCGTTCTTCCTTTGAAAAGTGCCCCAGGACATAATCAGCCAGGTCATATCCCTTCGGCTTTTCCCCGATTCCCACCTTGACGCGTCCAAACTCCTGTCCGCCCAGATGGGCAATAATATTTTTGATTCCATTATGACCGCCTGCGCTGCCCTTGGCCCGCAGCCTCAGCTGTCCCGGTTCCAGACTGATATCATCGTAAATCACGATCAGCTCCTTCGCCTCATCGATCTTATAAAAATCTATGAGTTCTCTGACACTTTCACCACTCAGATTCATAAATGTCTGAGGCTTGGCCAGAATGACTTTCCTTCCTTCGATCATCCCTTTCCCGTATAAAGCCTTATGCTTCTTTGTATCTACACTGATCCGGTAACGTTCAGCTAATATATCTATTGTATCAAACCCCACATTATGTCTCGTATGCGCATACTGCTTCCCGGGGTTTCCCAGTCCCACGATTATATACATTCCTCCACCTCCATACGCTGTTTTCGCCCGCCTTTTACACAGATGAGGAACCTGCGAAAAGCCGGGCTGTTTCTATTGTTCTCCTATTGTAAACGAAAGATTCCAAAAAGTCCAGATAAAAACGGAGAGAGGTTTCCCTCTCTCCGTCTGTTAGTTACTGGAAACGAAGTGTCCAGTAACACGCTTTACGTTGTTAACTATTCTAATTCCCCGGCTGTCTCTGCCTCCGCTGCCGCAAGCTCATACTGCTGCAGGATCATACGCTGAATCTTCTCTCTTGTATCGGAATTGATCGGATGCGCGATATCACGATATTCTCCGTCTGACGCCTTACGGCTCGGCATAGCGATAAATAATCCTTTCTCGCCTTCAATCACTTTGATATCATGCACTACGAACTCATCATCGATCGTAATCGACACAACAGCTTTCATCTTTCCTTCTTTTGCTACTTTGCGCACTCTCACATCTGTAATTTTCATGCACCTGTGCCCCTTTCAAATATAGTCTCTTCCCGTTCATCCTCTGCAAATGCAGAGAGCACGAATCTTTCTCCTGTGCCCAGCAGCCTTACAGCACGTATCTCTCGTTCTTCTCTACAACGATCTTGATGCCGTCTTCCCCGACATGATGAGAATTTGCACGGATCGTGTCACGGCTTTCAACGATACAGTTCTCGATATAGGTATTATCTCCCAGATATACGTCATTCAAAATGATCGAATTCTTGATCACGCAGTTCTCGCCTACGAAAACCGTCTTAAACAGAATCGAATTCTCTACACGTCCATTGATAATACATCCGCTGGATATCAGGCTGTTCTTTACCTCAGCACCCGGATTGTATTTTGCAGGCGGGAGATCATCCACCTTGGAGTAAACATCCGGATACTGGCGGAAGAAGTAATCTCTAACCTCCGGCTTCAGGAAATCCATATTTGTCTGGAAATAAGATTCAACCGTAGCGATATTGCTCCAGTAATCCCGGATCTTATAACCGTAGATTCTCTTCAGGTTCTTATAACGGATCAGAATATCTCTTACGAAATCGTATCTGTCCTCCTGTGCACATCTCTCAACCAGCTCGATCAGCTGTCTTCTTCTGAGAACATAGATACCGGTAGAAACCGTATTTGATGTGGAAACCATCGGCTTCTCATCAAATTCCTCGATCCGGCTGTCTTCGTTCATCTTTACCAGTCCGAATCTGGTCACATCTTCTGTAGGAGGCATCTCCTTGCATACAACGGTAATATCCGCTTTCTTTTCGATATGGTATTCAAGTACTTTATTGTAATCCAGCTTGTACACACAGTCACCGGATGCAATGATGACATATGGCTCATGAGATTTCTTCAGGAAATCCAGATTCTGGTAGATCGCATCTGCTGTTCCCCTGTACCAGGAACCGTTATCAGCGGTAATCGTAGGAGTGAATACAAACATACCTCCCTGTTTTCTGCCGAAATTCCACCATTTCGATGAGCTTAAGTGCTCGTTTAAGGAGCGGGAATTGTACTGTGTCAGCACTGCAACCTTCTGTACAGAAGAATTGCTCATATTACTGAGTGCAAAATCAATGGCACGGTAGCTGCCCGCAACAGGCATAGCCGCAATTGCACGTTTATTTGAAAGTTCCTTCATGCGGTGACTGTTTCCACCTGCTAAAATTATTCCTACTGCTCTCATAGTGTCTCACCTGCCTTAATTAATGTCTCACCGCTTTCAAGGATGCCATTCGGATAATCCTCTGGCTTGGTAGCTCCTGAAATCGCCGTATTCTTTCCAATCTTCACATGATCCGGAACTACAGAATTCTCTCCGATCGTTACCAGGCCAAAGGAGTATACGTTCGGTTTTACCTTATTCGGTACATCCTCACCGATTCCAAGCTCCACATTTTTACCGATAATGGTATTTTCTGCGATAATCGCCCGGTTCATCACCGTGTTTTCTCCAATCGATACGCCGCGCATGATAATCGAATCACGTACTACGGCACCTTTTGCTATGGTAACACCGGCACCGATGACAGAGTTGTGGACTTCTCCGTAAATCTCGCTTCCGTCTCCGATGATACACTTATCAATCACTGCACTTTCTGATACATACTGAGGCGGAATGATCTCATTGCTCGTGTAGATCTTCCAGAACTCCTCGTACAGATTGAACTCAGGAATAATATCAATCAGTTCCATATTTGCTTCCCAGTAGGATCCAAGCGTTCCTACGTCCTTCCAGTAGCCATTGTACTCATAGGCTACCAGCTTCTCACCCTTCTCATGGCAATATGGAATCACATGTTTTCCAAAGTCACAGTTGCTCTGATCCTTCAATGTGATCAGGGCTTCCTTCAGGGCTTTCCATGTAAATATGTAAATACCCATGGATGCCAGGTTGCTCTTCGGATGCTCCGGTTTCTCCTGGAACTCTGTAATCTGGTTATGGTCATCCGTTACCACAACACCAAATCTGCTGGCTTCCTCCATCGGAACCGGCATAACTGCGATACTTACATCTGCATTGCTTGCCTTATGGAACTCCAGCATCACCTCGTAATCCATCTTGTAGATATGATCTCCCGAAAGGATCAGCACATACTCCGGATTGTACAGCTCCATGTAATTCAGATTCTGATAAATGGCATTTGCTGTACCAGTATACCAGTCGCTGTTCGAACTCTTCTCATAAGGAGGAAGGATCGATACACCGCCGATATTCTTATCCAGATCCCACGGAATACCAATTCCGATATGCGTATTCAGTCTCAATGGCTGATACTGCGTCAGTACACCAACGGTATCTACACCTGAGTTAATACAATTGCTCAGCGGAAAATCAATAATACGGTACTTGCCTCCAAATGCTACGGCCGGTTTTGCTACTTTCGACGTCAGAACGCCAAGACGACTTCCCTGCCCGCCTGCCAGCAGCATGGCAATCATTTCTTTCTTAATCACGCTATCACCTCTTGTTGTGTATTTTTTGATAGTTCACATTATAACATATTTTCCCGGGATAGTGAACATATTTTACAAATTTTTGAATAAAATTTCCTTTCTTTTATAATTTTTATCAAAACAAATGGTCCTGTTCTTTTATTTTCCGACTTTATTTATCAACTTTTTTAGATATAAACGCCTGTTTTTCTACAAGAATTGTGTATTTTTTACACCAAATTATGCATCATTATCCCATTTTTCGAGAGAAACATCCGGTTTCTGAGCAGACGGTCTTTGAAAAGCAATGGTATGTATACCTGAAATTGAAAATGACAATGATATGTATTTATGCTATAATTAATCTGAATATACAGAACAGCTGACAGATCTGTGGTCTGCTGTTTCAGACAATCAAAACAAATTTATACCAAAGGAGTGTTTGTAATGTATCAGATAGATTTCACAAACCCGATCCATATTCATTTCATCGGTATCGGCGGCATCAGTATGAGCGGCCTGGCTTCCATTCTGCTGGATCAGCATTTTATCATTTCCGGTTCCGACGCAAAAGAATCTCCTCTGACAAAATGGATGGAGGATGAAGGTGCCACCGTATACTATGGTCAAAGTTCTTCCAATATTAAGGAAGGAACTGATCTTGTCGTATATACGGCTGCTATCCATCCGGACAATCCGGAATATGCAGAGGCTGTCAGACAGGGAATTCCCATGATGAGCCGCGCGGAACTTCTCGGACAGCTTATGCGCAATTACCAGACGCCCATTGCCGTATCCGGCACTCACGGGAAGACTACCACAACTTCAATGGCAGCTCATGTCCTTCTGGCTGCCGAAAAGGATCCTACCATTTCCGTAGGAGGTATTTTAAAAGCCATCCACGGAAATATCCGGGTCGGCGGACACGAAACTTTTCTTACAGAAGCATGCGAGTACACCAACAGCTTCCTTCATTTTTATCCAAAGATCAGTATGATCTTAAATATTGATGCAGACCATCTGGATTTCTTCAAGGATCTTGATGATATCCGTCATTCCTTCCGTCTGTTTGCCGAACGTCTGCCAGAGGACGGTACACTGATCATCAACCGGGAAATAGACCATTACCAGGAAATCACCGACGGTCTGCCCTGCCGTATCATTACCTATGGTAAAGGCGGCGATTATTGTGCGGAAAATATTACCTATAATAGCACAGGTTACGGGGCTTTTGATCTGGTAAAGTCTGGAATTACCATCGGACATTTTCAGCTCAGTGTTCCCGGAGCCCACAATGTATCCAACGCTCTGGCAACGCTTGCTCTGGCAGATCATCTGAACATCCCGGTAGAAGCCATGCAGAAAGGACTGCTTGATTTCTCAGGCACAGACAGACGATTTGAGAAAAAAGGCGAAATCGGAGGTGTCACGATCATTGATGATTATGCACATCATCCCACGGAAATCCGGGCCACATTAAATGCCGCCAGAAACTATCCCCACAAAACCGTCTGGTGTGTCTTCCAGCCTCATACTTATACCCGGACGAAGGCATTGATGGATGAGTTTGCCGATGCACTCTGCCTGGCTGACAAGGTCATCCTGGCCGATATCTATGCTGCCCGCGAAACCGACAATCTCGGCATCAGCTCCCGTGATCTGATGGAAAAAATTCAGGCAAAGGGAGGAGATGTCTGCTATTTTCCATCCTTTGATGCCATTGAGAACTATTTACTGGAAAATTGTATACACGGTGATCTGTTGATAACTATGGGGGCCGGAGATGTTGTAAAAATAGGCGAAAGCCTTCTCGGACGATAAGTTATCCACATTATCCACATGTTTATGCACAATTTTTGTGCACAGACATGTGGATTTTTTTGTGGAAATCCCGGTTTACATAAGTTTTCCACATGAATCTGTTTTTTTTGACTTTTATCCCGTATTTCGGGCTTTTTTCGCTTTTTTGAAATAATCATGCACAAAGTTATCCACATTATCCACATTATTCACCGTTGATAAACCTGTTTATTTTTTAACCATTTGCAAAACACCTCTGCGAGGCTTTCCAGAAAATCCATTTTCCTTTTACGTGAAATTGTGTTATACTCTCTATAAATAAACGGAAGATCCTTTTACGGGTGTTCCGGCTTTTTATCGCAACCAGTCACAGCTTTTATAAGGAATGTATGGTACTGTTCTGATATGGACAGTTCCGACAGATCCTCTTATCATGAAACGGGTGAATACTTTGGGTGAAATTACTTTACATACGAACATTGATACCGGTATCACTTGCATACCGAATGACTTTATCGACCGCTATCTTCCACGCGCAAACGGAGAATATGTGAAGCTTTATCTGTACCTTCTGCGCATGGTATCATCAGGAAAGCAGATCTCTCTGGGCGAGATTGCAGAGACTCTGGAACATACAGAAAAAGATATCCACCGGGCCCTCTCCTACTGGAAGAAGGAGGGGCTTTTGGATCTTACCTTCGATCAGGAGGGAGCCCTGTCGGGGATCCGTTTTCTGGATTTCCGGACAGATGCATACTCTCCGGATGATTCTGCTGAAACAGCTGCCACACAGGAAATTTCCCGCAAGAACCCACTGTCTCCGGACCGGATGGCAGAACTGGCGGAGCAGAACGATATCCGGCAGCTGCTTTTTATCGCTGCACAGTATATCGGGAAACCCTTAAGTCCCACAGAAATTTCCAATATCCTGTACTTTTACGATGAACTGCACTTTTCCACAGACCTGATCGAATATCTGATCGAATACTGTGTATCGAAGGGAAGTAAAAGTACACATTATATGGAAAAAGTGGCTTTTGAATGGGCGAAGGAAGGCATCCGGACTGTGAATGAGGCCAAGCAGAGCACGAATCTCTATAACAGGAACTATTATAAAATCTTAAATGCCTTCGGCATCAAGGGCAGAGGACCTGCCGGTCCGGAAATCGAGTGCATGGACCGCTGGCTGAATACCTGGCATTTTACCATGGATATCATTTCAGAAGCCTGCGGACGTACGATTGCACAGACCCAGAGACCGAATTTCCAGTACGCAGACAAGATCCTCTCAGAATGGCACAAGGCAAATGTCCGTCATCTGTCTGATATCCGCGGACTGGATGAACAGCATATGAAAAGGAAAAAGGCTGCTGCGCCCAGACCAAAGGCTGCATCTGATAATAAATTTAATAATTTCCATCAGCGGGATTATGATTTTGAACAGCTTGAAAAACAGCTGCTCAACAGTTAGAACAGAAGGGAGGCATTTTTGTGGCACTGAAAAATACCCAGTATGATACGATCATGCGGGAATACCACCGGAAACAGCTTGCAAACAAACGCCGCCAGGACGCATGTACCGCAAAAGCCTACGATGCCGTCCCGGAGCTTTCCGAAATTGACGGGCTGATCGCCTCCCTGAGCGTGGAGCAGGCCAGAAAGCTCCTGGACGGTGATGACGGTGCACTCAATGATCTGCGGGAGCAGATTGCAGTTCTGGGTGAAAGGCGAAGGATACTTCTCCGGGAGCACAGCTTTCCGGAGGATTATCTGGAGATGCACTATTGCTGCCCGGACTGCCGTGACACCGGCTTTCTCGGAAATAAGAAATGCCACTGCTTTAAACAGGCTGTCATCGATCTGCTTTACACCCAGTCCAATATCCGCGAGATCCTGAAGGAGGAGAACTTCGACACGTTCTGCTTTGATTACTACTCTGACCGCATGATCAACCCGGCTACGGGACTGTCTGCCCTTGCCACCATGCAGCGTCTGGTCGCAGAATGCCGGGAATTTATCCGCTGCTTTGATGAAGCTTCCGACAATTTCTTCTTTTACGGTGATACCGGCGTTGGAAAAACCTTTCTGACACACTGTATTTCAAAGGAGCTTCTGGAAAGTGCCCATTCGGTGATCTACTTTTCTGCCTTTGAGCTGTTTGATCTTTTTTCAAAGACGACCTTTGGAAAAAGCGATGACATTGCAGAACTGCAGCAGATGCACTCCTACATTTTTGACTGTGATCTGCTGATCATTGACGATCTGGGGACGGAACTTACGAACTCCTTTGTCTCCTCCCAGCTTTTTCTCTGTATCAATGAACGCCTGATCCGGAAGAAATCTACGATCATCTCCACGAATATGCCTATGGATATTTTCCGCGACACCTACTCGGAACGTGTGTTTTCCAGAATATCCAGCAGCTACCGGATGCGAAAGCTGATCGGAGATGATATACGGATCAAAAAAAAGCTGGCTATGGCAGGAAGAAAAACTTGACCTTCCAAAAACTTGTGATAAACTATAGGAGTATTTTGGTAACTGTTCAGAGCCATGCAGATTTATAAATATTTGCCGTGGGGAGCTTGCTCACCAGAGGCAAATTTTATAAATCTATAGGGCGAGAGCCCTACATGAGCAAAAGGAAAGCCTCGTAGAGGCGATTTTGCGAATGGGCTCTGAATAGTTACATATTTTGAGTCGAATAACCGTGATTAAATATGGAGGAACCATCATGAAATTAGTTGACGAACGCAACCTTGAGACGATTCCGGTAGGTCCTTTGGGAATTATCCCTCTGGAAAGCTGCAAAGAGCTTGGTGAAAAGATTGATCAGTATCTGGTGACCTGGAGACGTGAACGTGAAAGCGAGCATAAGACAAGCATTGCTTTTGAAGGCTATCAGAGAGATTCCTATATTGTAGATGCCCAGGTTCCCCGCTTCGGTTCCGGAGAAGCCAAAGGTATCGTGAACCAGTCTGTCAGAGGTGATGATATTTTCATTCTGGTTGATGTATGTAATTATTCCATGACCTACTCCCTCTGCGGAGAGACAAACCATATGTCGCCGGATGACCATTTCCAGGATCTGAAGCGTGTCATTGCAGCACTCGGCGGAAAGTCCAGAAGAATTTCCGTTATCATGCCATTTTTATATGAAAGCCGTCAGCACAAACGCACCGGCAGAGAATCCCTGGACTGTGCGCTGGCTCTTCAGGAGCTGGTCAATATGGGCGTTGACAACATCATCACCTTTGACGCACATGATCCACGGGTACAGAATGCAATTCCACTGAAGGGCTTCGATACAGTACAGCCTGTCTACCAGTTTATCAAAGGACTGTTCAAAGCGGTTCCTGACCTTCATATCGGAAAGGACTCTACCATGATCATCAGCCCCGATGAAGGCGGTATGGGACGTGCGATCTATATGGCAAATGTCCTCGGTGTTGACATGGGTATGTTCTACAAACGCCGTGATTATGCTACGATCGTAAATGGCACCAACCCGATTGTGGCTCATGAGTTCCTGGGATCCGATGTTGAAGGCAAGGATGTTATCATCGTAGATGACATGATCTCCTCCGGCGGAAGTGTCCTTGAGGTAGCTTCCGAGCTGAAAAAGCGCAAGGCAGGCCGCATCTTTATGTGTGCAACCTTTGGTCTGTTCACGAACGGACTGGAGAAGTTTGACAAAGCATATGAAGCAGGACTTCTGGATTATGTACTGACCACCAACCTGGTTTATCAGACTCCGGAACTGCTGCAGAAACCATACTATATCAACTGTGACATGAGTAAATATCTGGCGTACATCATTGATACCCTGAATCATGATGCTTCCCTGAGCAGCCTTCTGAATCCGCTGGAGCGCATTAAGAAATTCCTGGCGGAGCATAACAATTAATTTTCCCGGATCTAAAAACAGCCCCTGCAGGTAATCCCTGGTTCTTTCGAACTTTGGGTACTGCACGGGCTGCTTTTTTATTTTTCTCTTATCTTTTCCAGAATTTCTCCTTCTCTTCTGTGACAGGTGAATAACAGCACCTGTTTCCCGCTGTCGTTCAGCCAGCAAAGCGTCTGCTCTAAACGTTCCTCATCATACATGGCAAAGGCTTCATCCAGAATAACGGGAAACGGCTCATCTCTGCTGAGAAGCTCCCCGGCCGCCATACGCAGAGCAAAGTAGATCTGTTCCATCGTTCCCCTGCTCACCTGCCGGATCTCCAGAAGCTTCTCCGGTGTATGGATCCGTACGTTCAGCTGATCATCCAGAAAGACGCTGGTATACCGTCCCTGCGTGATCTCACTCAGAATGGACGATACGCGCCGGTTCAGCCGGCCGCTGTACTGCTGATACACCTGTTTCGATACATCTCTGATCGTAGATGCCGCCAGCTTCAACGCCTCTGCTTCCAGATCCAGTGCATCGGGCAGTTCTCTTTTTTCAGAGATCTCACTTAAACTATCCCGGAGGTTTTCCTGTATCGTTTCCTTTTCTTTTCGGGCATTGCGTACATACTCAAAATGCCCCTTTTCCTTCGCAAGTCTTCCGTGAAGCTGAAGACAGCGTTCCCTGCCTGCCTCTTTTTCCGGATATTCTTCATCCGGGTCCTCCAGCTCCTCCTCATCTTCTTCCGGATACTGTTTTTCCGGATCCTCTTCATCTTCTTCCGGATCCTCTTCTTCCGGATCTTCTTCATCTTCTTCTGAATACTCTTCATCCGGATCCTCTTCTTCCCATTGTTCTGCCCTTTTTCTTTGCAGACACCAGAAGAAAAGGATGACCGCCAGGACAGCAAGGCCTGCGCTGATCAGCTTCATCCGGAATGAGGATGATAAAAGGCTTATCAGAAAGGCTGTGATTCCCATACCTGCCCACAAAAGCGTACCTCCGCTTCCGGATCGCTGTGTATCTTCATCTCTGTCTTCCGGCTCCTGATCTTCTTTCTGTTTTTCCTGCTCCAGATCCTTTTTCAGCCGGTTGATTCTGTCCAGACATGCCTCTTCCTCTGTCTGCAGCCTGCGCAGCTCCTGCTCCACATAGGCAAGCTTCGCCTGCAATTCCCGCTCCACATCTTCCGATGCTCCCAGACGCTCCTTTTTCGCTGCTTCGATCCGGCGCCTCCTGGTTTCCAGTACCTGAATGGCCCTCTGCACATCGATCCCGGCATCGCCGGCACTCTGCGTATTACTTATGTAGTTACGGATCTCGCCGGCAAGTGCTTCCCCTGCCGCTCCTCCCTTCTGCCCGATATAAAACGTATTGAGAAACGCTGTCTCACTGAGCCCCTCCAGCAATACATCAAGGTCTCCATTTTCAACCGAAAGCTCCTCTCCGTCGGTCTCACAGATCAGGGATGCCTTCTTCTCCCTTTTATGGAAGCTGCGTTCCAGCCGGAAGATCTTTCCCCCGCTTTCAAACCGCATCACTCCGGCAAAATAGCCGGGATTCTCCCAGGGCTCACGAAGGCTGTATTCATCATATTTCGCCGCACGCCCCCTCGCTTTTTCCATACCAAAGAGCATCGCCCGGATAAAGGAGTGAATGGTAGACTTTCCGGCTTCATTTTTTCCGTACAGGATATTGATCCCGTCGTGGAAACGGATCATTTTATTTGAAAACTTTCCAAAATTCTTGATTTGAAGCTCCAGAATTCTCATGATTCCTTCACCTCCAGCATCGCCTGTACCCCGTAGATCAGGGCCTTTCTCTGCACCTCGCTCATATCGGACCGATAAAGGGCTTCTATAAATGCACCGATCACATCCTCCCGATGCCTGTTCCTCAGCTCTTCGAAGTCATAGGCGGGCTCTGTATCATCGATCACTTCGATGATGTTTCCGAGGCTGTAATACCTCTCCCGCTGAAACACAATATCCGGGTCACGAAAGCCCGTCAGATGGATCCGGTAGATATGCTGTTTTCCGGTCTCCCGGATCCGCTGTACGATCTGCTCCTCCACGGAGAAGTCCGTCTGTTCTTCGTCCACCGCAATCTCCAGCATCCGGTAATCCCGCACTGCCCAGGGTACAAACGAGAGAGTCAGTCTCCCTCTTTCATATTCACCTGAAAGATAGCCGTGGGGCCCGCAGTCATTTTTATCCAGCGGCTCCAGCGCCCCGGCGTATGCCATCTGATCCCGCACCAGAATCTGCGGCTTGTGGATATGCCCCAGTGCAATGTAATCAAAGCCCGCTTCCAGCAGCTTCTTTCTGTCGATCGGAATATGCTTTTCATCTCCCCCGTGTGCCAGGAGAATGGAAAACATATCATCCCCTTCCGGATACAGCCCGTCATAGAGAGGTTCCCTGATCTCCCGTGTGTGATAGCTCAGACCATACACGGCAGTCTTCAGCTTCGGAAATACCACCTTCTGGCAGGAAGCACTTCCCAGGAAAAAAACATTTTCACACCACCGGAAACCCTCATAGAAGGAACCATGCCTGAGATAATCATGATTTCCTGCTATGATGACCACCTGCGTGTGCGGCAGCGTGGAAAAGAGATAATTCACCTCTTTCAGCTCCCTTAGCAGCGGCTGCCTGTGAAACAGATCCCCCGCGATCAGAAGCAGATCCGTCTCCTCCTCCCGGGCCTTCCCGATCAGTCTGCGAAAGCTGGTCCAGATCTCCTCTTTTCTCCTGGCTCCCCACGGAAACCCCGCATCCGGAGCAGCGCCCAGATGCACATCCGCTATATGAAAAAAATGCATAAACTCCCCTTTCACAATCAGGACCAGGTCCCATTGGAGGCTTTCCGCTATCCAATGAAATCTGGTCCCTGCTTTTCATTTTACTACTGTTTTAAATCGCTCTGCACACTTTCGTAACTGTCAGAGTCCATTCGCAAACCCACCTCTGCGAGGCTTTCCTTTTGCTCATGTATGGCTCTTTACACACTTTCCAGTGCCTGTGCGAGGTCTTCTATGATATCATTGACATTTTCAATTCCGATGGAAAGACGGATCATTCCCGGAGAAACACCTGCCTCTGCCAGCTGCTGGTCATTCATCTGCCTGTGGGTATGGCTTGCAGGATGAAGTACGCTTGTACGTGCATCTGCCACATGCGTCACGATAGCCGCCATCTTCAGGCTGTCCATAAAGCGAACGGCTCCCTCTCTTCCTCCTGCCACTTCAAAGGAAATGACACCACAGGTTCCATTTGGCATATATTTCTTTGCAAGCTCGTGATATTTATCACCTGGAAGCCCTGCATAATTCACAGACGTTACCTTCTCATGGGCATTCAAAAACTCTGCCACCTTCTGAGCATTATAGCAATGGCGCTCCACACGAAGAGGCAGTGTTTCCAGTCCCACATTCAGCAGGAAGCAGTTCTGGGGGGAAGGTATCGAACCAAGATCCCTCATCAGCTGTACCGTTGCCTTCGTAATATAAGCCGCCTTACCAAAACGCTCCGTATAAACCACACCATGATAGGAATCATCCGGCTGCGTCAGGCCATGATACTTGTCACCGTATGCGTTCCAGTCGAAGTTTCCGCTGTCAACGATGGCACCGCCCACCTGCATCGCATGTCCGTCCATGTATTTTGTGGTGGAATGGGTCACGATATCGGCCCCCCATTCAAAGGGACGGCAGTTCACCGGTGTAGCAAAGGTATTGTCCACGATCAGCGGCACCTCATGGTCATGTGCCAGCTTCGCAAACTTCTCAATATCAAGAACCACCAGCGCCGGATTTGCGATCGTCTCGGCAAATACCAGCTTTGTGTTCGGACGGAATGCTTTTGCGATCTCCTCTGCCGGAGCGTCCACATCCACAAAGGTACATTCAATTCCCAGCTTCTTCATGGTAACACCGAAGAGATTAAAGGTTCCTCCATAAACCGTAGCGCCGCATACGATATGATCTCCTGCCTCGCAGATATTAAAGGCCGCATAGAAATTTGCCGCCTGTCCGGAAGAGGTCAGCATTGCTGCCACGCCACCCTCCAGGTCGGCAATCTTTGCTGCCACCGCATCATTTGTAGGATTCTGCAGTCTGGTATAGAAATATCCGCTCTCCTCCAGATCGAACAGTTTTCCCATTTCATCAGTCGTATCGTATTTGAACGTGGTACTCTGATAAATGGGAAGCACCCTTGGCTCGCCCTTTTTCGGCTTCCAGCCGGACTGAATACATTTTGTTTCTATTCTGTAATCGCTCATATCATTCTCTCCTCTTTTTTCTATCATTCAAACAGGACAGTGCTGAAATATCTCTCCCCGGTATCCGGAAGTATCGTCACCACTGTTTTTCCCGGTCCCAGCTTCTTCGCCAGCTTCAATGCTGCCGCCACATTCGATCCGCTGGAGATTCCGCAGAGAAGTCCTTCTTCTCTTGCCAGTCTTCTCGATACCTCCAGGGCCTCCTCGTCCGTGATTACACAGATATCCTCATAAATGTCCATATTCAGATTGTCTGGAATCAGACCGTCACCGATGCCCATCTGCAGATGCGTACCGATGCTTCCACCGGACAGAATCGCCGCATGCTCCGGTTCCACTGCCCAGATCGTAATATCCGGATACTGGTTCTTCAGCACCTCTCCAATACCTGACAATGTTCCACCCGTTCCCACGCCGGAACAGAACCCGTGAACCGGTCCTTCGATCTGCTCCAGAATCTCCACTGCCGTATGATACTTATGTACCAGCGGGTTGTTGGGATTGGAAAACTGCTGAGGTACAAAGACTCTCGGATCTTCCTTCTCCATGCGAAGAGCCGTTGCCAAACATTCATCAATACATTTTCCGATATCTCCATCATCATGGATCAGCACCACCTCGGCGCCATACTGCTGTACCAGCTTTCTACGCTCCTCACTGACGGAATCCGGCATGATGATCTTCACCGTATATCCCTTTACCGCACCTACCAGTGCAATACCGATCCCCTGATTTCCGCTGGTCGGCTCTACGATGATGGAATCCTCCCGGATCAGCCCTGCCTTCTCCGCCTCACGGAGCATATTGTATGCTGTTCTGGTCTTTATGGAACCGCCGATATTGACCCCCTCATATTTGACCAGAATCTCTGCGGAGTCCTCATCCACCATCCGGTTCAGGCGGATCATCGGCGTATGGCCGATTGCCTCCAGTACATTATTATAAATCACTTTATTTTCCTCCAGAATCGTACTTGACAGCAGATCTGCTGCCGTCTCTGCTCTATTATAATACGGCTCTGTAAAAAATTAAAGCTTTTTATGAGTCGAGGGGGGCAAATGGGAAGGGGCAAATGGTTTTGACCCCAACATCATTTACTCTATTAGGCAGAATGATTTTGTTTCAGATATTTCAGAAATGCATGGCATCCTTCCACAATATCTTCATAGGTAAGATCAAAATTTCCGGTATACCAGGGATCCGCAATATCCCGTGGATTCTCTGAAAAATCCAGAAGCCTCCATACTTTTTTCTCTCTGTCATCTCCAAGAATACGCATCATATTCCGGATGTTCCATGTATCCATTCCGATCAGATAATCGTATTTGCTATAATCCGACCGCCTCAGCTGCACCGCCCGGTGATCCCCGCAGGGGATCCCCTGCTCCTTTAACTTTCTCCTCGTGCCGTAATGGACTCCGTTTCCGATCTCTTCCGTGCTGGTGGCGGCGGAATCAATGTAAAAATCGGTTTCACGACCTGATTTCTTGATCATATCTTTTAAAACATATTCTGCCATGGGGCTGCGGCAGATGTTGCCGTGGCAAACGAAAAGTATTTTAATCATGTGTTTCAACCTCCATATTTTGCTCGATTTTGCCAAGAAATGCCGTATTTCCAAGGGTTTGAGCATTTTCATGTTTCCATGCTCTATTGGTGTATCTTAGCAAGATTTTGCATATCTTTTCCTTTGAGTGTGGGAAAAGTGTGGGAAATTCAACCGGTTTTCCCACAGTTAGTCTGCCATGGATGAAATCCCTTAAAAATGCCTAAAACACTAGGCATTGACTAACTTCAGTTTCTTTAATTCTTCCTTCGCATCTTCAAATCTTACGTGAGTATATGTGTTAAGAGTAACACTGATATCCGCATGTCCCATCAGATACTGTAATGACTTTGGATTAATTCCTGTCTTTGCCATGTTGCTGCAGTAAGTATGACGACATACATGTGGATGTGTCAAGTATAGGACAAAAAAAATTTTATTTTTTTCTGCCGGAGACTATCTGACGCTCCCATCAGGTAGTCCCAGCACTTTTATTATCTTCTGATAAATCATTCTTATCCTGCTCAAGTTACCTCTGTTCCGAAAAAATATCGTCAAAATTCCATTCGATTTCAATTTCATCTTGACTATGAACACGGATCACCTTGATAATCTCACGCAGCTTCTCTGTATCGAACTTCTGAATTCCCAAGAAATCTTTTAGTTTTATTTTATCAGAAAGTTCATTTTGTTCAAGAAGCTTTTTACTATTCTCCGCATCTTCTATCTTTCGTTTTATTTCATCCAGCTGCACACTTATCTTTCTAGCTCTCTGCTTATACGAATCACGATCTATACGACCATCTTTGTAATCATCATAGAGTTTCATCTTTTCCGAGGTCAACTGTCGGCTCTGTTTTTGCAATTCTGCGGTATTGATCTCTTTGTAGTCGCATTGCCTGTTGGAAGATACTTTCTTTTCTTTTTCCAACATTGACGCTGCATACTGATGAACAAGCCCAAGGATCTCAATCTTTTCAGCTTCTGCAATCTGTGGTTCTTCATCAATATTTACTTTTCCAGCAATAAGAATATCGCTGTATTCTTCACTTATTTTTTCATAAGCCGCTCCAATTCTACGGCAATAACCACACCAAGGTGCCCAGAAATCAACCAAAACCGGTTTTTCTTTATGAATTAATTGTCCAAACTTTTCTTTATTTATATTTATTGATGTCATATTTTTCAACTCCTTCTCCTGTTTGAACTTAATATATCGCATAAAAGATCTTGCTTCTGTGATGATATCACAGAAAAGATAATTTACTTTATTACACTTCTTTTTATTTCTATTTATGGCATATGCCAGTTATATAATTGACGCATCTAAAAAAAGCAAGTATACTATGTTCGTAAAGGAGATAACGGTTATGAACTTCGAAAATTATTTTCCACTATGGAATGACTTAAATACAGCACAGAAAAAACTAATTTCAGACAATTTGATTACACGGGATGTAAAAAAAGGAACGATCATTCACAA
>UQCM01000022.1 GCA_900539525.1 uncultured Blautia sp. | reverse complement strand
CGTGTCTTATATCCCCATAGCTAAAGCTAGGGGTTTTACGACACATTTGATAAATTAACAGTCCGGACTTTTTACAGTAAATTCGACCACCACTTGAATCATTTTTCTGTTGCCGATTAAAGAGTACCAGGCGATCTGTTATTCATTATGACAAACGGTACTTTCCAAACCCAAAACTGCTGTTTTTTCCAATATGAAGCAGTTCACCTGCTACCAGATAAGGAAGCAATTCCTCCGAAATATCTTCAAACACCATACTCCCAGTAATTCCCTTTAATCTCGTTTGCGCATTATGCGTAGAAGAATACCGATACACTTTCCTCACCATGACCTTTTGTCCAATAATCCTCGGAATGTCAATATCCTCTGGTGGGTCTATATAATGCTCCACAAAATAATCCATCATCATAATCCTGCGGAAAACCGCCTGGATAATTGCTTCAGAACAAAACTCCTGCAAATATTCACCACGATATTGTAAATTAGCCAGCTATCAATAGTAAAGCCTGAATCGGGCTGTATCCATTTCTACTTTACTCCTTTATGATTTCCTTTGTTTCAACGCCAATCCAATCAGCCAATCAGCCTGATCAGCCATAAACAGCGGAATGTTCAACACATCATCATCCAGTTTGAGATTATCCAGAGAAAAACGGATACGGAGTCTGACCTTATCCGGGAACAATTCCTTGAACTTTTTAAGGCTTTTGCTGGTGGTATTGGCTTCGGATTTGACCTCCACAGGGAAAATATCGTTTTCTCTCTGGATCAGGAAATCCACCTCATAGGGAGGATTGGTCTGTGTCCAGTAGCGGGGGACCACTTCAAACTGTGTAAGCAATGTTTGCAGCACAAAGTTCTCGGTCAATGCGCCTTTGAACTCTGTGAAAAGACGGTTCCCTTCACCAAAGGCAGTAGGAGCAAGCTGTGCCAAACGGCGGAGCAGGCCCACATCCACCAGATAAATCTTAAAGGCCGAGAGGTCATCGTAGGCAGCCACCGGAAGGCCGGGAGCGGAGCTGCGATAGATTTTATGAACCAGTCTGGCATCCACCAGCCACTGCAAGGCATCCTCATACTCACGGGCTCTGGCCCCTTCTTTGACAACTTTGTAAATGAATTTCTTGTTTTCTCTGGCAAGCTGAGAAGGGATCGATTTCCAGATCATCGAAATCTTCGGAAACTCGCTGATATTGGGATGCTTGGCGAAATCCCGCTCATAAGCACCGATAATACCGGACAGAGCTTCCTGCATGGCTGTAACATCCCTTGCCTCTGTCCACATCTTAACAGATTCCGGCATACCACCGGTGACGAAGTACATCTTGAGTTTTTCGTAAAGCGGATTGAAGAATGCATCGGGGATCGGCTCAAGGGTATCTACCGTTTCCAGATACTTAGCCAGATTCTCATCACCATTTGCCAGCAGGAACTCGGTAAACGTCATAGGGTCAATCTGCATGAAGTTGACCTTGCCCACCGGGAAAGAAGATGGTTTCGCCAAGGCAATGCCCAGCAGAGAACCGGCGCAGGCAATATGATACTGCGGTGCGTTCTCGCAGAAATACTTCATGGAGTTGATAACCTCGGGGCAGTCTTGCACCTCATCGAAGATGATGAGGGTCTTTTCTGGCACAATCTTCTGACCGCTGGCCAGCATCAGATTTTGCAGAATTCGGTCTACATCTTTTGTGGTTTCAAAAAACTGTTTGTATTCCTCGTTTTCGTCAAAGTTGAAATAGGCGGTATTTTCATAATAGCGTCTGCCGAACTCTTTCAGAATCCAGGTTTTGCCTACCTGACGCACACCTTTCAAGATCAAAGGTTTGCGGTAGGGAGAATTCTTCCAGTCCAGCAGTTTATTCAAAATCAATCGTTCCATAGATACACTCCTTCACACTTTTATTGGAGGCTTCGTGTTTCTAAATCACATTTTTATTATATGCGGAAAGATCAAAAAATACAACCCCGATCACAAAAATATCCGGATTTCAATGCAGGTTCATCACACTTTTATAAAAAAATATGAGTGAGTAGGTTTGTGCAACAAATAGAAGACCCGGCTTCCACATCAAAACGGAATCCAGGTCTTTTGCTATATCGGCTACCTGGGATTGTCCAGGGAATGAGTGGAAGCCCAATCATTCAGGAAGGGAGAAGACGAAAAGTCTATGCAAGTATCAGCAAGAATTTTGGGACAGGACTATGGCCTAACTGCAGAAGAGATGAACCGTGTTCTGGTAAAGCAAGGATTCCTGCAAGGTATACCGGGCGACTACAGCGTGACGCAGAAAGTGTTATTGCTACCCTAGAATGACAAATTTTAGATTTCCTTGCTTGGGTTCTTCCGCAATTCTACGTTTTTTACTTTAGATAGTTTCTACTCAGGCTCTGAATTTTTGAGCCCTGAACTTAGAACTTTCCTTATCTATTTTAACATTATAACATTATATCTGTTATATGTACATGGTTAATTGCATTATTAACAATTCATATGATGCCAGTATGTCACGTATCATAAACTCCATTTATTTCTGCATACCAGCAAAAACCTCTCCGGTTCACATCGGAGAGGTTCCATTTCATTTTTACGGCTTTCTTAATTCAATTTCATTTCTTGCTAATTTGCCCATACACGGAGTTACAATCGTTGATGCCATACCCGGACATTCCCCAGTTCCAACGAGAACACGGGGATATTGTTTTCTTAATCGGGCTGAATCCATTTCTACGGTACCCCTCAAAAAACCAAGTATTTATGCGGCTTTACAGCCCCGTTTTTGTAAATAATTATCAGAATATTCTGAAATCAACCGTTTTCTACCCTTTTTTGGGGCTTGCTGTGTTTGTAGTTCTATAATACATGCCCTCCTGTTTTTTTGTCAAATATTTCCATTTCATTTAGCGCAACAGAGAAATGTTTGATACCCGTTCATTTCTCCAGAAACAGCTTCAATCTGATAATCCTGCGAACGGACTCATCGATCCTTTCCTCTGCAATCTCTCCGCTGTTTACAGCCTGTATCACCCCATAATATGCACTCTGGAAATCTGCCGGCATAAGCAGCAGATCTACACCCGCATGCAGAGCTGTGATCGCTGCCTGTGCAGATGTATAGGCCTCCTGTATTGCCCCCATATTCAGAGCATCCGTGATGACCAGTCCCTGAAAGCCCATCCGGGTTCGAAGGACATTGGTTATCATATATTCAGATAAGGATGCAGGAATATCTGAACCTGTCACATTCGGACAGGCAATATGGCCAACCATAATCATCTGAACCCTTTCATCAATGGCGCGCTGAAACGGTATCAGTTCCCGGCTGTACAATTCCTCCAGACTTTTGTCTGTATACGCATATCCGTTATGCGAATCTCCACTGGTTGCACCGTGTCCCGGAAAATGCTTGGGCACGGCACAGATCTGCTCTTGCTGCATCGCACAGATTTGACGGCTTATCATATCAGCCACCAGATTGGCATCGCTTCCAAAAGAACGCCTTGCCACTACGGTATTTTCCGGATTCGTCAGCACATCTGCACAGGGGGCAAAGTCCATGTTAAACCCGAGTTCATGCAGGTATCCGCCCATTATGCGTCCCGTCTCTTCTGCCCTGTCATAATCTTCTGCTGCACCGATCTGTGCCATGTCCTCGATATCCGGCACGCCAAATCCTCTCCCGCTGATTCTGGAAACACTTCCTCCCTCCTCATCAACTCCCAGGAATAGTGGAAGGCCTGTGATTTCTCTGCTGAACTCCTGCACACTGGACAGCATCCCCTGCGTCTGTTCCCGGGACAGCAGATTATTCTCAAAGTAGATCAATCCACCTACCGGGTACTGCTGCAGAGCCTCACGGGTCATCTCCCCGGATGCCGTCACACTCCCGACCCCTGTCAGTGCATCCGGAGTAATAAAGAACATCTGTGCCACCTTTTGTTCGATTGACATACCGTTCAGAATTTCTTCCACACGATCCCCGGAATAAATCTCTTCGGAAGAGATTTCTTTCGAAGCAATTTCTTCCGAAGAGATTTCCTCCGATGGTTCCACCTCTGTTTCATCGATAAATATGGTTTCTGCCGTGCGTTCCTCTACAGCTTCCGTATCAGTCTCACAGATATTTTCTACCACAGAATCGATCTGCAGCTGATCATCTTTCACGGGTTCGCTTCCATTTTTCTCTGTATCATTCCGAAAAGAAGCACATCCTGTACAGAACAGCATCGTACCTGCCAAAACAACTGTCACCAATCTTCTCCAATGAACTCTCTTTTTTCTAATCATGCTCTTCTCCCACAAATGTTTCTCTTTCTATGCTGCAAATTTGTGTTCTGCCTTATCCATTACTTCAACGCTTCATACACAAGTCTGGAAATCTCCCTGATTCTTCCTCTGGCTTCTTCATTTTTCCCGCTCAGATCATTTGCCAGTACACAGATAATATAATCTCTGCTCTCTCCATAAACGATTGCAATATCATTCTCAATACAGCCAAGGCCGTAACCTTCCGGCATTTCTCCCGTTTTATTTGCACTTGCGATTCCTTCCGGTAGCCCGGATGGTATCTTGGATCTCATAGTCTGATTCTGAAGAAATGCCAGCATCTTTCCGGATGCCTCCGGGCACACACAACTTCCCTGATAGATATCCCGCAGAATATTCCTGCAATCCTCTGCCGTGGTATAATTATCATCCTGCGGATCCTCTTCCAGAAAACGTCTTCCCAGATGTGTGCCTGTATAACCATTTTCCTGACAAAAATCATTAACGACTTGTTTGCCCGCCTGAAAGTCACCGCTTCCAAGCAGTTCTACCAGACGATTCGCCGCATCGTTATCACTAACGGTTATCATATTTGTCAATAAATCCTTCAGCTCTCCTTCATACTGCTCCGGGGCATAAATGGCAGCGACACCCTCTGCCGGATAACAGATACGCCCATACACTGCCGCCATGATAAATACTTTGATCACACTGGCAGACTGCATGGATATCTCTTCGTTCCTGTTATAAACAGCACCTCCACGCAGATCCATAACACTGAGCGCCCACTGTCCCCCTGTATCTGCCGTATTACTCAAAATACTTCCAAGATCCAGTTCCGGCACCTCTTCCCCGGTAAATTTCTGTTGTGCATCCTGTGATGCCGTCTCCTGAATCTCCCGGATATTTTCAAGATCAATGATTTGTGCTGCTGTCTCCATAGTGTGCACGGAAGACTTCCCGCTTTCCGGTACAGAAGGTATCTCGGCTGCATTTGATGCAGATTTCTCTGTCAGGATTGCGATTCTCTTTGAAAGCGAGTCTGTACGTTTAGAAATGTCACGGTACGCCAGAACATTTATTACAGTTATCGCATGAAACATCAGGGAAACTGTAATACACAGGACTATCACAACTTCCAGACTGTTTTCATTCCTGTTTTTCCCCTTTTTTCCCATCATTCTCTCCCAAAATACCGGTCGATCCCGTTGGCGATCCCTTTTACCATCCTGATCCGCATCTCTTCATCCGCCATCGCCGTATCGTCTGCTTCATTTGTCATAAATCCCATTTCCAGAATCATCACCGGAAGTTTGCTCCAGTTGATCCCTGTCATATTGTCATAGTATTGAACTCCCAGATTACCAAAGCCTGTCTCTTCACAATATGCATTCAGAATATTTTCCGCCAGACGGTAGCTTTCCCCTGCAAGATCGCCTACATAGGGATTCTCGCCGGAAGGTGCCATGGCCAGCGCTCCTTTTACGCTGGTATCTTCACTTCCGTTGGCATGAATACGAACGTAGACCTCTCCTCCTTCCTGGAAGGCTTTGATGGCACGCTCTGAGTTGCTGATCGCAGTATCATTGTCGGTACGCGTCATAACAACGGTATAGCCTCTTCTCTGCAGTTCCTCCTGCAAAGCCAGAGAAATATCCAGATTCAGCTGATATTCCGGTATTCCGGTATACCATCCGGAAGTGCCTGTACTGGCTTTTGCTTTCATTTCACTGGAGCCCGGTCCTAAGGGCTCCTGCTCGCTCATATTGACCCAGGAACCCTGATGTCCGGGATCAATTGCCACTGTGTGACCATTGACAGGGCTCTCCGTTTCCGGCTCTGATACGATCCCGGATTCCGTTTCCGGGAGTTCCTGTGTTTCCGGTAACTCCGTTTCCATTTCTGTTTGCAGCTCACTCTCGCTCCCGGTCTCTAACACCATCTCCGGTTCTTCCTTCTCAAGCTGCGCATGCTCCAATTCACTGATTTGTGATTCCAGTGTCTTTATCCTGACATCCGCCTCTTTCACTTTCCAGAAGCTTACCACACAGCATACTGCCGTAAGACATACACACAGAGTACTCAGAACCAGTAATATCCATTTGATCTTATCCCTCATAAATACTCCCTTCTACTGATCCAGTTTATATCCGCCTCTCTGCATAGATTCCTCTTTTGCTGCAAGAAACTCCGTATTCTTTTTCTCATAACTGTTAAATACCTTTACTGAGAAATCATCCGGGTCAATTCTCGGATCGTACCATTCCTTACTCTTAAAATATCTCCTCAGTTCCGCTGAATCAAACTTTCTGCCATGTCGCGCATAAATTTCATTCTTGGCATAATTGATCTCCTTCAGAGTCAGTCCGGCAATATCCGCTTCTGTCAGATATTTACTGTCACTTTCCGGAAGAATATAATCTCTATCCTTTCCATACTCTGTCTCTGTTTCTTTCTCTGTCTCCGGCAGTTCACCTGAAAGTTCCTGTACATCCACATACACCACATCATCCTCTGCCCACAGAGATCCCGTCACATCCACCTTCACATTGTTATATTTCTTCAGCTTTTTCTTTCCAATCGCACATGTTCCAAAACAAATCTGAGAAACAGCTCCATAATAAACCTGCTCTCCATCCGTGCTGTTAACATACAACGATACCAGATCATCTAAAACAAGCACCGGTGCATCCATACTGTCCGTATAAAAGAGTAATCCGGAGATCCTGCAGTTTCTGTTATGCACTGCATCAATATCTGCCTCAGGCTCCTCTTCCTTTCGCACTTCTTTCTCAGTCACCCACTGACTGATGATATACTCCTCTTCTGTCTCTGTTTCTCTCTCAATAAATGTCTGAGTTTCTGCTGCATAATCTCTTTCTGGCTGTTTCTTTCCAAAAAGAACCGTCTTCATAAATAACAGGATCACAAGAACTCCGCACCCGATAGCAAGATAATAGTATGCTCTTGATTTTTCCTTTGGTTTATCCTCTGTCCGTTCTTTTGGCCGTTCTTTTGGCCGCTCTTTCGGCTGTTCTTTCGGTTGCTCTACTGGCCGTTCTTTTGGCTGCTCTTTTGGCTGTTCTTCTTTCTTCTCTTCCAGCTGTGCCCCGCAAAATTCACAGAATCTTGCATCTGCATCCAGCCATTCCCCACAGACATTGCAGCGTTTTTTCTCTGTCTGCAGGTTATCACTAAACGTACTCTTCATAACATTTTCCCCGTTTCAAATTACTGTCTTTTTCTTTATCTCAGCTGTTTTCCACATGCAGGACAGAATTTTTCTGTTCCTTTTTTTAATGGATTTCCACAGAATTTACAAAATCTCATTTTTTTCACCGGCGGCTTCACGGTTTCCTTTTCCTGCCCCGGATCCATCCTTCGGGATACTTCCGGTTCCGCCATTTTGATTCTCAGATCATCGACTTCTTTCTGTATCCCCCTGTATCTTTTCACCGTTCTTCGCAGCAAAACAAACAAAGGAAGATTCTTCTGAAGGATTCGTTTCATGTAACTGATACTGATGCTTTCTATATCTAATCCATCGATCACCTGTGAAAAATCATAGGGTCTCGAGAAAATGCCCGAACCCGGAAGGATGATTTCCTGCTGCCGGCAATCATCTGCAAAAGCATTGCGCTCATGCAGATACTGAAACAATGCTTCTCCCTTCTGTGCTCTGCCTTCTTTATCTCCCACGTTATAAGCACTTACATCCAGATCTGTCCAGCTGTCCGGTATCAGATGCATGACATAAAGATACTGATCTTCTTCCCCCGGTGTGATCTTTCTTTCAATAATTTTTTCCTTTAATGCATAATCCACACAGGGCAGGAAAAACTCCTCATAAAACTTTTTATTGATCTGATTTCTGTTCAAATGCCGCAGTGCAAGAGGAAAATAGTGTTTCCAATCCAGTGTCTCTGTCTCCATTCTCTGGTTGAAACACTTCTCCCATTTCCATATTCCGCTCAGTTCATACAGCGGAAGTACCATTTCCGACTGATAGCAGACAATTCCCTCATTCCCGGAGCCTGTCAGAACATATTCATGTTCTCCCCTTTCTTCCAGAAATCCTGCAATTTCTTCTTTCAGCATCTCACCACAGGGACCCTCCGATATTTTTTCCGGTAATACGATCCAGAGCCTGCGATAAAGCTGTGACGTATCTGCCGAAAGCACCGGCCTGCTCTTTTCCAGCATCTGCGTAAAACAATCTCTTACAAAAAGACGTATCATGCCCGGAAGTTCTTCTTTTGCATGTGTCTCTGCAAAAGAACTCATATAATCTGCCAACGTATATGATTTCTTACGGATGCTGTCTGCTGCGATTTTTAAAACAGTGGTTTCTTTTTCCTGTGTAAATAAATGCCGAATAAGATTTCTTTTCAGGACGTCTATCTGTATCGGAGGGATCTGATCCGATGTCTGTTTCTCCACCCATTCGGCTATCGATCCGCAGTGCACGAGATTGACGATACCGTGATGCCTGAACGATCCGTCTCCTTCTTCCGCTTCCTTATGTTCATAAGAGTCATGAGCGGATGCTGCAGGATCCAGTTCCTCCATCATAGCCCGACAGGAATCTGTAAACCTCTCCAGCGGTTTTACCATCAGGCTGTCCCATCCCCCATCCTCTGATGATACGAAATGCAGAGCGATTTTTGCACGGATTTCAGACTCTACCGCGTTCTGAAACTGTTCTTTCCACTCTCTGATCCGTTCCTTCAGCATTTCTTCCGATAAGGAACCAACGATCTGCCGGACAGGCCTCTTTACCTTTGTCTTTGTTACCTCCTCCAGCTTCTCAAATCCCCTGTTAAAAAACGGATGAAGGAAGCCCTCGAGAGGCCGCATGATTCCCGGTCCGTATGTTTCCAGTACCGGCTTCATGTTTCTCAGGATATCCTTCTCTATACTCTGTATCCTTTCCGTCAGCAGTTGAATACCGGACTGAACCTTTTCCTCGATCTGAAATCCCTGTACATATGCTTTTGTATTTCTCGCATTAATCTGCGCTCTCGTCAGTTCTACTTCATTTGTGCCGGCATCCGAGCATTCACGTAACGGTGCCAGAAGGTGCCTGTCCCAGTCAAAGTCAGCCCATGACAGCCTTTGTTCTTCCAGTATTGCATGATTGATCTCATCTACTGCCGGATCGATCCATCGAATACCCGGTCCCTTTGCAAAGAGCTGGTATCTGATCTGCTGCAGCAGCCTGCTGTCTTCCCCTTCGCTCTCAATATCTGCACAGGAATATCCCAGGCTGCAATAACTGTGCGAATCTTCCGGAAGAACAGAAGTTTTTACCAGACCTCCGCTTAAGATATCTTCACCTGACAGGTATTCTTCTTTTTTCTTTCTCCAGTCTCCACAGAGATTCTGATGAAGCTGCAAAAGCCCCCCCTGCACACATGCATGCAAAACAGCATCTGCCAGCCATGCCGTGGTCTCCACACTCTCTTCTGTAATCAATATTACATCCTGATACAATGCTTCTTCCAGCATCATATGATACTCGATCCTCTGAAGAGCAGCATAAGTATTCGCATATGCTTCCGCATCTGTCTCTCCCTCTTTTTTTTCCGGCAGCAGAAAACAGCCATACATCTGCACACAACGATTTCTTTCTGTTTCACAGGCATATTTGATTTTCTGTACCAGTGCAATCAGCAGGTCTTTATCACTCACTTCACTGAGTCTTTGTATGACAAGAATCTCTGCTGTTTTCGGCTGTTCCTTTTCCAGCACAGAAATAACACTGTCCGCCAGATCTTCCCCGGCATCATAAAGCATTCGCAGACGTTCAAATGATGCATGCGGCATTTGCTTCTTCCCGGAAGCATCCAGCTGTTTAAAAATATCCTGACTTCCCGTAATTACAAGGGATAAGTCAGCTTTCTTTTGTCCCTTCAACGTTCATCCTCCACTTGTGCATCTCTTTCCTTTTGAAAAATGCCTTACATTTTTGTAAAATGAAGGCATTTTCCTGTCCTGACGATTCTATTTGTTCTTATTCGCCGGTAACAATATCCTGCCGGATCTCTGTTTCCTGCGTTTCATTATACGATATTGGGGTTTCGCTTTGCAGTGCATCGCGCTCACTTTCTAACGTTTCGATCGTTTTTTCCATTTCTGACTCTTTGGACTGCCATTTGTTTTTCTCTTCCTCTAACGTTAAAAGCTTGCCATCCAGATCTTTCTTCTCAGACTGCCACCCCTTTTTCTCTGATTCCAGAGCTTTCTTTTCCGTCTCCAGCTGCTGTTTGTCCTCAAGGAGTACCCCGCTCTTTGTACTCTGCACTCCAAAGAAGATGGTAGTTCCCAGTAAAACAGCTGCCACACCCGCGGCTGCAATTGTGGTAATCAGAAAAGTCTTTGCTTTCTTCTGCGCCGCATGCTTTTCCTTATTCTCACCGAGAAGCTTCGCCTGAAGCTTTCTGCGTGCCTGATCACTGTCGCTTTCTTCCATTTTGCGGATCGTATCCTTAAGCTTTCCGATCTCCTGCTCGCTCTCTCTCGTCTTTGCCGCGAAATTTGCCGCATGTACTTCTTTTAACTTCTCTATTTCCGCCCGGTTTTTCTGCTTCTCACTTTCCAGTTCCCGGCGATTCTCCAGTGCCTGTGCATCCAGCTGACGCTCAAATGTTCTCTTCTGTTCTTTCAGGCGGTTCTCATATTCCTGTGCTTCTCTTTTTCTTTCTATGTCCAGACTGGAATATGCATTTTGTTTTTCTTCCAGCATTTTTTCATACTGCTGTTTTTTCTGTGCCACATCCTGGCTCCAGGACTGCTGCACCTCTGCGACCGCTGCTCTTTCATCTTTCTCCGCCGCCAGCTGCATCTTCTCTTTGAGATTCTCCATCGCTTCGATCACTTTAGCAAACTGAAGCTCTGTTGCGAAAAATTCCAGGATCTCTTTCCGGTTTGGATAATGTTCATCCCTTACTGCTTCTGCAATCTGATCTGCATACGCTTTCCATGGAAGAAGCTTTCGATAAAAGGTATTGACAGACTCCTCATGCAGGATTTCCACCTTCATCATTTCATTCTGTTCATGATAAAGCTGATAAATATCTTCGATCTGCTCCAGATCCCCCCTCTCCCACCAGCAGAAATTCTTTTCATTGATTTTCTCAAAGGTTTTCTGAAGATTTTTAAAGGAGACCTGTGCACCTCGTTCTTCTTTCAGAACGACTTTTTCCGCATATGCAATTTTGGCATCCGATGACGGTGACAATTTCTGACTTAAGCTGCGGATCAGCTCCAGTCTCTCCACATTGCACGGCTCATTTTCCGGTTTATTCACATCAAAGCATACGACCGGATATTTGAGTCCTGCTTCCTCAAATGCTTTTCTCGTCTCATCCATGTTATTTACGGACATGGTAAATACATGAACCGGCAGCTCGCATGTCTCTGTCAGATAACGAATATCTTCCATATTGGAATTTGTACAAAATCCCATATTCATGCGCAGTCTCTGCGGGATCAGCAGATACATCTGTTTCAGAAGTGCCAGCGATCTGCTCTGAATCTCTTTCTGTTCAAAGCAGAGCACAAGGCGGGTGCCAACATTGTCCAACTGACAGGACCAGAGGCGTTCCACGATCCTGCATACAAGCTCCCTGTCATCTTCATTGATCTCTGTATAATAATTGTTCTTTTTCCTGATCGCTTTTTTTCTATCTAACAGAGCCGTTACTTTTTCTGAAGTATTTCTGGCCTCTTCCTCTGAAATATAGAAGCTTCCAAACACATACTGGAAAAAATCTGCTCCCAGAAGTGTCTCTTCATCGCTCATATAATAATGCACATACCGGCTCTGTCTGGCAATATTATGAATGCCGGAAACACCGTAAATACTGGCATGATAATCCTTTGTTTTAGGAAGATTTGTATATTTATCCACATATCCCACATTCATAAACATCATGGAATATGAGCTGGTAAGTCCATTGTACCATCTGCCAACATGATCGTAAAACGTCTTCGGTGATTTAAAATGAAGTCCTGACAGGAATTCCCTCATGTCTCCATCGATCTCACCTGTCTGTGTCTGATCCGGTAATACATGTATACTGCCCCAATACTGATTCTCCATGGTCCACCTCTCTTATCTACTACTGTGTTCTTCCAGATATCTTTTCAGGATCTGGATTCTTTCTTTTTCATGTGCAGCAATTTTACGCTGTGCGATCGGATTCCATCCGCGAGGCGGCTCCTCATCTCCCTCATGATGGATATATAATTCATGATCTAAAGAAGAAGCACTCATATAAAGCTTATAGACTGCCTTTGTTCTGTCCTTTTCCTGCTTCTCATTGAATGCGGTTCTCACATGGTATGTTCCGTTTTGTCTGTTATCCACTAAAATCCCCTCACCATAAGATGGAATATAAGGAAGACAATAGTTACCAAATACAGGCCGCATGCCGATATTGCATAAGATCCAGGTCCAGACAACATCCAGATTCATTGGTCTGAACACATCACCATCTCTATCAAAATCGTCCTTTTCCGGGTTATATTTTCTTCCCATCATTCCAAGTGCGGAGCACGGAATAAATGTCAGATAATTGGTATCCTTCTTGCTGTCATACGTTGTCTTGCACCATTTCAATGCCTCTAATATATCTCTGTTGGAAGCAGCATCATAGATTCCTTTCAGATGATCGATCTGCTCCCGCAGATGAAAGGCATCTCCTTTCTGGTATCTGTGGAATCTCAATTCCTGAAGCTTTTCCTGTGAAAATGGATTATTTCTGTTATCACCAGATGTCATCTGATCATCACGTGCTGCCATATCTACTTTTGTAATAACAAGGGCCATCGGCGGAACGTTAAGTCTGTCATCGTTGCTTTCACGTCTCTGATAAATACCTGTAATAATATTCATCAGAGCTACATTATCGATCTCTGCCGTGTCTTCATCTGCTTCTCCATAACCTCTCTGTGATACACAGGTACACAGCATATACAGATGACATGCCGTGATTAACGGGAATTTCTGCAATGCTTCAAGACTGACGCTTTCTGTCCTCTGGTCATAGCAGAGCTCACCTGCAATATCAATAAAAGATAAAATGACCGTTCTCTTATCCTTTGCTTTTTTTACGAGAAGCGATGCATTATAGGTTTCAATCGTTGCCCTGGCATCCGTCTTTCCAACCGCCCATCCATGTTTATTAAAATCAATGGCTCTTTTGATCTTATCATATTTTCCATCGCATAACAGTTCCGGGAAATCAATTCCCATATCCACAAAATAATGGCGGAGATCGTTGAGCATGCTCACAAAAAGAGAGGTTTTTCCCGCGCTCTGCGCGCCAAGAAATCCCACCAGAATATGCTCATAGCGCCCGGAGCCTTTTAATACCGGCCTGCTGCACTGGGGACAATAACCACGAATCTCCAGTCCCATAAAGGAGAATGGAAGCAGCTGTGCCGGATTACTCTCACTGGAATACTGAATGGAGTAGATTTCCTTCGTCCCCTCAAAGAAGATCGGCATTACCCAGAAATACAGATTATAATTGGATGTATCCTGATACCACTCTTCTTCCGACAAATCAGGATCTGTCTTATCTTCTATCTCCAGCTTTGCAATAATGTCATCTACCAGTGATCTTACATTTTCTACCTGAACATCGGCATTCTGAAGACCGCAGCTCTTCAGAAGATTGGCCATTGCTGTTACCTGTTCAAATTCTTCATAGGTCAGCTGCTGCATTGCTTCCTGATTGACTGCATCTTTAAAATCCTGTGCCATATACCCGAGCAGATCAAACAGCGTAAGCTTCAGTCGTGTTCTCTTTCCTTCTTCCAGAAATTCTCCATTTCGCTCTGCCAGTTCCATCAGATCTTCCGGAGCAAATTTGATAAACAGATCTTCTCCCTTTCCGGAATGAATATCCAGTATCTGTGCCAGATCAAACACAATTTCTCTTCCTGCAAGTTTATGTCCGCAATTGGTACAATAATAGTCGTATATCATCGTTGTGTCCCCACCTTTATCTCACTATTAAGTATTTCTGCAAAAGCAGTTCATCCCCCTCGATCACGAGCCTGTGAACATCTGCCGTTCCGGGAAGAATATCAATGATATACCGGTCCTCTTCCTTCTCATCAGGTTCTATGTATTCACGCAGGAACCGGTATGTTCTTCCCGTCTGTTCATCCTTCAGCCAGATGTGCTTCTTATGGATCCTGTCTCTCGTGTGATCGATCCATTTCAGCTTCACCATATGCGCATATTCTCCATAATGGGAATCTTTTGTAATAGACCACTGGAGCCTGGGCTTTGCATTTCCATTTCCTATATAGAACTCATAGCTTTCTTCCACGGATCCCTGTTTCTCTTCCCAGACACACACACAGGAATTTGCAGCGATCGGCTGTGTCGCATGGTTCATCGCATCCCAGTATCCTACCGGCTGACCCTGATTTCTATCTACATCTGCATCCTTTAATGAAAATGTTGTATAAAAAGCTCTTCTTTCCTGATCTGCATTCCCTTTTCTGATCTGAAATCCATTCCCGCAAATCGTAATTCTCTCTTTCAGCATATAATATTCCTCATCTTTACCGCAGTACCATGCTTATCTGTTGTTCTGTTTCCTTCCGGTTAAGGGTAATATACTTTCCAAATTTCATATATACAATTTCATAAGGATAAATATCATTCAATACAATGATATCATTATCCTGGATACCTTCCATCGCATAGCCCCTGATCTTCCAGTCCTCACCCACCTGGCCATTGATGATCGCTACCTGCTCTACATCGGTTGTCGTAACGATTGCAGGAACCTGAAATCTCGTAGCAGAGCGGATCTGTCTAAAACAGGTGTCCAGATTTGGAAAAACACTGGCTTTTGAAAATTCATTCTGATAGCGAAGCAGATCTGCATTGTATTCATTCTTTAAACTCTGCAGTTTTTCTTCTGTCGCTTCTTCTCTGATAAATTCATCTACCCATTTTTCAAATGCTTCCGCAATGCTGTCCTGTTCTTCTTTCTGCAGTCTCTGTGCAGCTTCTGATTGAGAAACTGCATTCTGAAGCATAGATCCCAATCTTCCTTCTCTCGCGGCCAGAGAAAGATTCTGCAGATCCTTCAATGCCATCTCCTGACGCACTCTCTGTTTCCACTCTTCTTTTTCGTCACTGACGGCAATGCGCTTTAAGAATTCCTTCTGACATCTTTCTTTCTCATTTTTCAACTGTGGATGCAAGCCTGCCGGCCGCTCATATTTTCTGAAAGGTCCAAATCCTTTGGCCGTATATTCCGAAACGCTGACAGGGTAAAGTCCGGTGCCCTTCTGAAACTGACGCATCTCTTCCTGGTAGCGGTTCATCCAGTCGGATACTTTGATATTGATTCTCTGTATAAAATCATCCAGATTGGGATCCATTTCTCTGTTCAGCCATTGTTCCAATTCACGGATTTTATCCTGACAATTCTGCGCATGACGCTCATAGTATTCCGTCTCTTCCAATACAAACAGTGCGTCCGTCAGATTTTCTATGTTGATTGCTTTTGCATAATCCTTTGTTCCAAGAAGCTCCAGGCAGCGGATCATTCCTTTTTCCTGTGTGTTCAGCGTAGCGCCAAGCCCCCCTGCATACATCAGAAATTCAGAATGATGCATATACTGAGCCGAAGGATTCCAGAGTTCATTTAAAATTTCTGTCACCCTGGCAACCTTTTCTGTTCCAAGCGGATGTCTTGCCTCATATCGGAAAAAGGTCATATGATAATGCTGAAATCCCGTCTGCGTCATTCCTCTTGTCTTAAATATTTTCATTCGCTCCCGAAAGCGGGCAAGCCATGTCTCATCCAGATCACAGATATCCATATAAGTGCAGAACACAATTCTCTGGCTGACCGGAAAAATTATCGCGTCTTCGCCAATTTTCCGGTCAAGCTCATTCCACAGCTGGTCTGCACTCATGGAACGATCCTGATAATATACGTATTTTCTTTTACCAAAAGTACGCTCAAGTTCTTTCTTAAAAAAAGAATCCTGATCCACATTGCGCTCATCCAGAACGACCAGCAATGCGTCATACATTCCATTCAAGGTCACCGGCATAACGATACCCCCATTCTCATTTCGTATGATTGTCTACATGGCACCCTTTGCAGGGTGCCATGTATGTTACCTTATCTTTCTGTTCCACATTTCGGACAAATTGCAAAATCTGCATCATTCGTACGTCCGCACTTTGAACATACCTAGTCACTTACCGGCATGTTTTGTGGTTTTGACGTTCCGCACTTTGGACAAATCCCAAAATCTGCATCGTTATGACGGCCACACTTCGGGCAATTCCAGTCTTCTTCCGTATGCTCCTGCGGCTTTGCTGTTCCGCACTTTGGACAGATCGCAAAGTCTGCATCGTTATGACGGCCACATGTCGGACACGCCCAGCCTTCTTCTGACTGCTCCTGTGGTTTCTCCGTTCCGCACTTTGGACAGATTGCAAAGTCTGCATCGTTATGACGACCGCACTTCGGGCACTCCCATCCTTCTTCCGGCTGCTCCTGCGGTTTCTCTGTTCTGCACTTCGGACAAATTGCAAAATCTACATCATTATGACGGCCGCACTTTGGACATACCCATCCTTCTGCTTCTTCTTTTGCTTCTATTTCTGTTTCGCTGTCCGGAAGCTTCTCCCACATCGCCAGCAGTGTTTTTGCATAGAAATCATCGTCGTTCTTTCCCATATTCAGCACAAAACGAATCGCCTCTTTTTCGGTTCTGTCTTCTCCGGCCGGATCAATGAAATCTCTTTTCAGCTTACTCCTGACTTCTTTCAGCTTCTTCGTATTCGTAATGAGAATCTCATTAAACTGTTTTCTATCTGCAACATTATTCTGCTTCGCTCTTGCTGTGTACTCCAGCTGATCAAAATCAAGTGTTGTAAACTTCTTAAACGCCAGCAGGATCTTCCAGTCATTTTTCACCAGTTTCTTCTCTAATGGCGTATAATTCATCTCTGCTGCCGCATCAAATCTGCACAGAAGCTTTGTTTTTCCTGTTCCGTCAATCTCATAACGCCATGCATCCTCTGTTTCTGTCAGAAGTCCATACTGGAAATAACGGATAAATTTATCCACCTGGTGAACGTATTTCTGATCGGCTTCCCGACACTCCAGACATTTCACGATCTCATAGTATCGGCACAGTGTTTTTCTCATCTCCAGGAAGAGCTCCGTATTCTTGCGCAGGATGCGTTTCATATATTCGATACTCTTTGCTTCAATCTGAGCAGTATTTAATCCGGCTTCACGCGCTTTTGAGAAATCAAGTGCTCTTTCAAAGAAACCACTTCCAAAGAGAATGATTTCTTTCTGATATTTGCCGCCCAAAGCAATATTCTGGCTCTTCAGGTATTCAAAAAGAGCTTCTCCTCTTTCAAATCTTCCATCACTACCTATTTCATCGTACTCCGTCACATCCAGATTATTCCATTCCTCAGGAATCAGATTTACTACATACTGGTAAATATCAGAGCTTGCAGTTGCCGTTATTTTTCTTTCGATGATCTTTTCGCTCATTGCATAGCGGACGATCGGTTCAAAGATCTTTGACTGGAACTCCTGCTCATACTCATTTTCATCCAGTTTGTGAAGTGCAACCGGAGGATAATGCTCCCAGCTAAGACCTGTTCCGAAGATCATATCTTCCTGTGCCGTCAGCATGAGTTTCGGCAGATCTCTCTTTTCCCGGATCGCTTTTTCCGTCTCAATCTGTGTCTTTGTACGTTCTACAAACTTGCTCTCATATTCTCCATTACACAGATGACGTGAAACATCTCCCCTGGAACTATTATAATACTGCTCCCACTTCCCAATATCGATCAGATCGCATACTGCATTTGCAACACTTGTCTGATAGCAGACAATATCCTGAACCGCTTCGGAAACAGATAACTCTTTACTTCCGGAACCGGTGATTTTTTCTAATTCACTCTTAAAAGCATTTTTAATCGGCTCGCTGAATGCACTGGTCTCCAGTGATTTCGGAATCAGGAGGAATCTGTTCAGTGCACTGGCACTTCCCGGTCTTCTCTTTAATGCAGGCTTACTCTTCTCCAGAAGCCGTCCTACAATTTCTCTAACCAGTTCCTGTGCCTTGCTCTGTATATTCTGAGGCTCTTCCTGCGACAGTACAAAATCAAAATACGATGTGGCTGTAAGGGTAATGGCTGTTCCGCCTCCCATTCCGCTTCCCAGCTGGCAGCTTCTTGCCATAACATCATCAAAGGCTTTTCTTGTCTTACCTTCCACATTGCTGATCCAATCCATTGGATTATCAACAAAGCTTTCTACAATGTTATTTTTGACTGTTTCCGGATCCACCGCATTGATCTTGCTTTTGACCTGGCTTTGTATCCAGCTGTAAACATTGCTGTTATTACAGAGATTTACACAATTTCCTGTTTTCGATGCATCCATAAACTGCTGATGGTTCTGTGAATCGAGAGAGCTTCCTGCACTCTGATAGAAATTTGTCATCATCTCCAGACTGTCAGCAAAACGTTTGCACTGACTGATGTATGCCTCAATCGGCTCCATCAGCTTTTTCTCCCAGGCATCATTTGGTGCAAGGATATTGTCAGCAATCTTTTGTTTTACCTCATGCTGTACTGCGTCTTTGAACTGGCCTTTCCAGTCTGCCAGTCCCTGGTGACGGATAAATTCCAGGAATTTCTTTTCCATAGCCGGACGCGGAACCTGTTTTGCAATTACCTTCTGTAATTCTGCCTTTGCCGTATTTAACATATTTTCAATGGAAAGCTCCGGATAGGACTGTGGATTTCCATCCTTATCATACGGTCCCATACCTTTATATAAGAGTTCCATCGCACGCGGACCGTAGTCTGCAATCACCAGTCTGGACTGCTCCTTAAAGACCTTCATCTGTCCTTCCAGATACTGTCTCAGTTCAGGTGTTCCCGTATTGACTCTCTCTGTCGCATTAAATCCTTTTTCATAAGTTCCTATCTGACCTGCTGATATTTCTTTTGCAGTAACTTCTGCCTGATTGTCTGACAGGCGGCTGCATCTGTCGAGCGCTCCCTTCAGTACCTCATTCCAGAAGCTGAATTTGTTCAATTCCTGCTTAGATTCAATATTGAACAGTCTTCGGATCTGTGATTCCATTTCAAATTTAGACATGCGGTTCTTATCGGTACAGAAATGAACGCGGCTGATATCTTTTCCCACTCCATGGGAAGCGGAATCACTGGTTCCTTCGTATAATTTTCTGCAGACATTGCTGACTACATTGGCTGTGACGATCTGATCCGGTATGGCTGCATATGCATATCCGATTCCCGCATAACGATGGGAATCCTCCGGAAATACATCCTTCTTTAATAAGCCTCCGACCGTAAGATTATTTCCTGTCAGATAAGCTTCCCGGTTTTTCTCACTGTTGCTGTAAAAGGAAGACTGACTGAATGTTCCATCACTCTCGATCGCCAGATTTATAATGGACTCTGCCATCATGGATTTGCTCTCTTCGTAAGTACCGGAAATCAGAACGGGATAATCATATAATCTTCTGGAATCATCACATAAAATTCTCGTAACACCATCTCTGGAATCGAAGAATTCCTTTCTTCCCGGTGATGCCGGTATGGATTCATAGCTTTCCAGCTCCTTCAGCGCAGCATATCCATTTGAGTAAAGTACACTTAATACATCTGGATTGTTTTCATCAAATTTCTCTACGGTATCCGGAAGGAACAGGTAGCCAAACACCTGCACTTCTTTTGCCCCTGCATTGACACAGGCATATCTTGCATGGGCTGCAAGCTCTTCAAAGGTACCGCTTCCATTTCCTCCGGACAGACCTGCCATGATCATAATGTGTACCGGAAGATGCTTCTTATCTGCCCAGTCTCCCGTAAACAGGGCGGCAATCATGTTTCGGAATCTTACATCGTTGCTGCTTCCGCCCTCTGCATCATCATAAAATTTAATCTTTCCTGTGACACGGTCTCTTCCGCTTCCCTTTGGGCCCAGTTTTGTTGTCTTATAATCTTTATGTACAAATTTTTTGAAGAAATCTGTTCGATCATCATAACGCAGACGGTCCATGGCTCCCGGTGTGGAAATGTTCAGAATCTGTAAAGTCCCTGTTCCAACCGTATTCTCTGTATGCTGTACTTCGTTTCCGTCGGAATCTATCATAATAAACTTCATATAGGTACTGAAATCAGAATGAAGCTTCTGCCTTGCTGTCTGAATAGCCTCCCGGATCGCAGAAGCACCGCTGCCGCCGCTGCTGATAACAAGTGTCAGATGATCTTTACTGATCTTGAGCTTATCCTTTCTTGAAAATAATGTGTCATTTCCAACATCTACCTGACCGATCTGCAGGATTTTTTGCAGTTTGTTTTTATCCATAGCTTCCAGTGACATTCTTCTTCCTCCCTTAATACTTTACTCAGTGATTATTTACCGACTCTGTTCAATGTAATACGTACATTGTCAACTTCAATGTCAATATAATCCTTGTTCTTTATCTGTACTTTCTTTAAGACCTTTCCTTCAGCGGCACTGTAATCTCTTCCCTTATAAGTAACTGACTCTGCTCTGTCAAGGCCGAGAATCGTAACAGATCTTGTATAATTATTGTCGCCTTTCAACGTAATGCCTCCATCTGCGATGGAACTGAATCCCATATCTTCCAAAACACCATTCAGCGTACATTTCTTTTTCTTTCCGTGTGCCAGTTTTCCCAACTGATACGGTCCCTCGATTCTGCCATTTACCGTCACTTCCCAGGTACCATAAATTTTACGTCCCACAAACGCACCTGCCAGGATAATAAGAATCAGCAGCAATACAAGTACAGTGATGATTACGATTCCCCAGATATTTCCCCAGATGTAGCTGCCTGCACTGACGGATTTCACAGTCACTACTTTTTCAAAAGTAATGGATTCATCACTTGCGTCTTTTGCAGTCAGTTTAAAGGTTACCTCACCTTTTCCTTTGCCACTCACATGCAGAATGCCCTGATCTCCCTTTTCTACCAGAATGACAGAATCTGACGGAAGATCTTTCATATCGATAATCGGTGCAATTCCATCCGGATCTTCAAAATACTCATTGACATCAATGGTCTCCACTTCCTGAACATCCATATGGAACAGCTTTTTCACAAAGCCCGGAACACCTTTCACATTATAGGAAATGGTTTTTCCGATCTTAGAAGAGCCTTTCTCCTGCAGGGGATGGTTTACAAGATGAACCACAAAGCTCTGTTCAATATCCTTCTCCATCGCTCCATCATTTACCAGCACACGCACCTGATAATCACCGGCTTTCCATCCTGTCTGCAGCGTAAGAATATCGTTTTCTACCGTTCCGGTAATACCGGAAGTCTGATCCACTTCGATTTTGTAATTGAGCTCATCCTTGTCCGGATTTGAAAAATACTTTGTACAGTCGATTTCCTGTTTTTTCTCAAATCCCATATCCAGATCTTCCATTTCCCCTGTAATTTCACTTGGAAGATTTTCTACAGTAACCGTAAATTCACCGGATTCTTTTCTATCATTACGGAAACGACCACTTTCCACAACTGCTTTAATGGTATAAGTGCCTGACCGTCCAAAAGTGACGGTACCGCTGTAATTGTCTTTACTGCCCGTCATATCAAATTTTTCTCCGGTCTCTGCTATTTCCAGATGGGCCGGGTTATCCTGATAGAATTTTTCAGAAGACAGTGACTGGCCATTATAAACAAAAGTTGCAGTAAAATCAATATTTCCACCTTTTGCTATCACCTTTGACAAATCTGCGGAAGTATTGAGACTGAAGTTCACTTCCAGCATCGGGATGGCCATCAGGTTGATCTTGACGCCATCCGTACCATATACCGTGATCGACCATGTTCCAGCCATTGGCTGAAGAAGCTTGATCATCGCATAATTTTCATCATCAAAAATAATAATTCTTGAATCTGTCTCTACGGAATTCTCATACTTTTTGCTATTGCCCTGCGCATCTGTCAGTTCGATCGCCGTAACATCGTCCATTCTGGAACCGGTTACCGTAATATTCATCTCTGCGATCATTTCTTCTACTGTAAATTCCAGAGATGCCTTTCCGTCTGCTATGGTACCTTCCTGTCTCTTGATGTCAACATCATAAAACTTTGCAAAAATATCAGAAAATGCTTTTTCCACTTCTGTATTGGACTCTGCTGTCACTTTCTGTCCACCTGTCGCATCTGCGATATGCTGCATCTGGTACTGTCCGGTTGGAACTGTAAAATCTGATTTTCCGGAATTTAAGTCAAATGCCAGTTCCAGGCAATATACCGGCCACTGATTCTGTTCCAGTTCCTTAAGTGCAGCTTCCAGACTTACAGATGTTCTGACATTGTGCTTTTCGTCCATCCAGTACAGGTCAAGATTTTTCTCAATGGCCTCTTCTTCACTGTCTGCATCCTTATTTGCAGTCATACGACCATCACTCATTAATACAATACATGCATCTCCTTTTTCGGAATTTCCCTTACTGAGCATTTCTGCAGCGGCCTGAAGGGCATATCCCATATTGGTATTTGTATTCTTTTCATTTCTGTGAGCAGCTGCATGATCGATCGCTTCCTTTACCTGTTCCTTATTTTTCGTATCCTCAATATCAGATAATGGAAATGCCACTGTTGTAAATGTTGCTGCATCCTTATCTTTTTTATAAACGTATGCCCGGTCTCCCCAGTTTCCGCCGAAACCAACAACACCAATTCTTGCATTTTCCATCGGAATCATATCTGCAAACATCTTCGCTGCACTGATACTTAATCCCTGTTCATCACTGGAATCCATAGATCCTGAACAATCTAATACAAGAACAAAGTCCACCTTTGTGTCATCCGATGCTGATTCTGCTGCTTCTGCCTTCATAAACGGTACCAGCAACAATGCAAAAACCACAAACATACATACAAATCGTTCCCTCAGTTTCTTCCCTTTGTCTTTCATTTCATTTCTCCTCTTCCGTTTCTTTATCCAGATAAACTACCTGAATCTGTATTTTTTCACCAATATTTCGACTTTTATTCTTTTTCCTCCGCTAAAGCCATGCCGGATATATACCATTCACCATTGCTCTTGATCATATCTATGCCGATATATTTTGTGATTTCCATTTCATTTATTTTGAATGTCGCTGTGCAGTAAACCGTTCCCTTCTTTGACTTCATCTTATACTTCTTTGGTGTTATCTGTATACCAGCTAAAAGTTCACTCGTAGAAACATCTTCCGCTGCAATTGACTCGCTCAACTCTCCGGCAATACTTCCTATGATTTCAACCAGATATCCGTCCAGATTCTGGTCTGAAATAACATTGGTCAATGCAAGTACAGCCTTTATCGGATCACTGACTTTCGGGTTAATACAGTTCAAGACTCCCTTTACATCCAGATCATTACAGCTTGTCTCAAAGCTTTCAATCACCTCTTTGCACTGTGTGTTTATGGAGCTGCTGCAACCGTACACACCAATACTCATCATGCTCAAAATACCTGTCAACAGGATGAGCTTTTTCCACTGTTTCATTGTAAATTCTCCCTCTCCTTTTTCTTATGTCCATTTGTCCCCTGGCTCATCTTAACATATTATTAAGTATAAGTCCTATCTCATTACCTGTCAATATTCGACAAAATTTTATATTGAAGGCTCAAAACATACTGGTAACTATTCATAATCCATTCGCAAAATCGCATCTGCGAGGCTTTCTGATATCTCTTTTACTCTATTTCACAGATATATCCAACCTTACCTTTATTCGTTGACAAAGCCCCTATGAGATCCTCCGGCACATCATTGAATACCCACTTTCCGGTTTTGGAGTAACGGAAGAGTGATACACAGGTTTCCTCTATTTTGAGCACCTCATCCCGATAGGTCGGTTCTCCTTCCAGCCATACATTTTCACACCATTCTGTGTATCCATTATCCATGCGCTGTCCCACCAGCTCATTATTCTCATCCACCAGATAATATTCTTTCTGGTTTGGATCTCTTCTCATACCAATATAGAACTGTATTTTCTCATATCCTTTTTCTTTGATCAGCTCCCGAATATGTTTTAATTCTTTCTGACTGTTGATCCGTACCAGATAACCGCCTCTCTCTTTGCAATATTCAAATGCTTCTAACCAGGTACAGTCTTCTTTGCATATAATATATTCATGGATTTCTTCTTCTGTATCCTCTGTCTCCTGTACTTCCGGAAGATCTCCGGAAAGTTCCTGTACATCCACATAGACAACATCCTCTTCTGCCCATACAGAACCTGTCACATCCACTTTAATATTGTTGTATTTTTTTAACTTTTCCTCCTCGAACGTATGGCTTCCAAAAGAAATCTGCGTAACCTCTTCATAATAAACTGCCTCTCCGGAAATACTGTTTACATACAGAGAAACCGGCTCTTCTAAAACTAAAACAGGTGCCTCCATACGATCTGTATAAAAAAGTAATCCTGTCAGACTGCAGTTTCTATTATGTACCGCATCAATATCTGCCTCAGCGATTTCGGTTTCTGTCTCTTCTTTTACAGATTCCGTTCCGTCCGCAAAACCTTCTTTTTCCGCATCCCTGTATGTTGTTTCATTTTCTCTGAGTAATGTGTCCTGTGCCTCCTGATCGGACTTTTTATTTTTACGATTACCGCCAAAAGCATACATCAGTAAAATACATACCAGCAGACCAACCCCGATTCCAAATAACAGTTTAAGCCCTGCTTCTCTCCTCATCTCAGCCTGCTTTTTGAGTTCTTCCTGCCTTCTGACCTCTTCCTGTCTCCTGGCTTCTTCCTGCCTTCTGGCCTCTTCCTGTCTTCTGACTTCTTCCTGCCTTCTGGCCTCTTCCTGCCTTCTGACTTCTTCCTGCTTTCTGACTTCTTCCTGCCTTCTGGACTCTTCCCGTCTTCTGGATTCTTCCTGCCTTCTGGCCTCTTCCTCGCCATCCTCTTCTACTTTCGCCCCGCAATATTCGCAAAACCGCGCATCATCTTCCAGCAATTCCCCACATACCTTGCACCGTTTCTGCTCTCCTTGTTTCTGTAGTATTCTTTCATCTAATGTATCTTTCATTTTTCCATCATTCCTTTTACTCTTTCAGGAGGTGTTTTCTCTATAAACAGTCAGTTCATCTTCAAAAAAGATGCGAATATCAGGAATTCCTTCACCGTTTTCCTGCCTTCCGCCATAGATCAGTTGTTTCATATGGGGAATCAGTAACCGAACGGTCCAGAATTTTCCAGATATGTATTTTCATTTTAACAAAGAGGCTTAGGGATGTCAATAAACTTCAACCTTGTGCAGTGACAAAGTCTTCTAGGAAATGAAAATAGCCTGTTAATCTAGTATGATCCACCCTAAATACCGTACTGTTTCGGTGAGGATGCTTTTTCGAGAGTGCAGTTGTAAAAACGCAGGCGTAGCGGGCTACGCTGAGGCTTTTACAACTGTGCTATCGGGAAAGCAGACCAGCGAAACATGGTGTTATTTAGGGTGAATCATACTAGACATATCTTCTTTCTATGTCAAATCATAAAATCAAACTGATCCATTATTACAGAGCATTAAACCCTGACCAGAAAGAGAGGAAAACCCCCTCCAGCTCACGCCGGAGAGGGTTTTCCTCTCTTTGATCTCTCAAAATATCTCTTCGATCTCTTAGATAAACTTAGCCGTATTCAGTTTGATACCAGGTCCCATAGTGGAAGTGATGGTAACGCTTCTTAAATACTGGCCTTTTAAGGCGCTTGGCTTAGCCTTTACGATGGCGCCCATAAGCGTCTGGAAGTTGTCCGCTAACTGCTCCTCGGTGAAGGAAGCTTTTCCGATTGGCACGTGAATGATGTTGGTCTTATCCAATCTGTACTCAATCTTACCGGCTTTGATATCCTGAACGGCCTTGGTTACGTCCATGGTTACGGTTCCTGCCTTCGGGTTTGGCATTAAGCCCTTCGGTCCAAGGACACGTCCCAGACGTCCAACAACACCCATCATATCCGGTGTAGCAACGACTACGTCAAACTCAAACCAGTTCTCGTTCTGGATCTTCGGGATCAGCTCCTCGCCGCCTACGTACTCTGCGCCTGCTGCCAGAGCCTCGTCAGCCTTTGCATTCTTTGCGAATACCAGGACACGAACCTTCTTACCTGTTCCGTGCGGCAGTACAACTGCACCACGAACCTGCTGGTCTGCGTGACGTCCGTCACAGCCTGTTCTGATGTGAGCTTCGATTGTTTCATCAAATTTTGCTACTGCTGTCTTCTTTACTAAAGCGATAGCATCCGCTGTATCATAGAGGTTTGCGCGGTCTACTGCCTTTGCAGCCTCTACATATTTCTTTCCTCTTTTCATATTAAATAACCTCCTGGTGGTGTTTGCGGGAATGACCCTCCCACTTTATCTTCCAATTACTCCTCAACCGTGATACCCATACTTCTTGCAGTACCGGCGATCATGCTCATAGCTGCCTCGATGCTTCCTGCGTTCAGGTCCGGCATCTTCATCTCTGCGATCTCTCTGATCTTATCCTTAGAGATGGAAGCTACTTTTGTCTTATTCGGAACGCCTGATCCAGATTTGATGTTGCAGGCTTTCTTTAATAAAACTGCTGCAGGCGGAGTCTTTGTGATGAAGCTGAAGCTTCTGTCTGCATAAACAGTGATAACAACCGGGATGATCAGGTCGCCCTTATCTGCTGTTCTTGCGTTGAACTCCTTTGTAAACTGAACGATATTAACACCATGCTGTCCAAGAGCAGGACCAACTGGTGGAGCTGGTGTAGCCTTACCAGCAGGAATCTGTAATTTAATATAACCTGTTACTTTTTTTGCCATTTTAGGCACCTCCTATGTGGTATTGTCGGGGGTTTTCCCTCCCACTGTCCGGTAAACCGCGAATTCGCTTACCGGATGTTTTTCCAGTTACATCTTCTTGACTTCCGTGAACGCGATCTCGACCGGCGTTTCACGGCCAAACAACTCAACATTAATCGTAACGATCTGCTTGCTGTCATTCACAATCTGAACGACACCCACGGTGTCTTTCCAGACACCTCCGGTAATCATGACGGTGTCGCCTTCCTTGAAATCGATCTGCACCTTGGCTTCATGGATTCCAAGCGGCTTCATTTCTTCTTCGGTAAGTGGCACTGGCTTCGATCCAGGTCCAACAAATCCGGTAACACCTCTTGTATTTCTTACCACATACCAGGTGTCATCATTCATAATCATATTCAGAAGTACGTAGCCCGGGAACAGCTTCTTCTGTACCTGCTTCCTGACTCCGTTTTTCACTTCCACGACATCCTCCAGCGGGACTCTGACTTCCAGAATCTGGTCTTCGAGATGTCTGTTTTCAATAGTCTTCTCAATGTTGGCCTTCACTTTGTTCTCATACCCGGAATAGGTATGAACAACATACCAGTTTGCTTCTGACATAAAATCACCCTTGCCCTTACTTAACTATGAAATCTACACCATACTGTACCAGAAAATCCACAATTGTAATAATGACACCAAGTACGACAGAAAGTACAACAACGGCTGCTGTCTGCTTTCCAAGTGATTTCTTGTCCGGCCATACGATCTTGTTGAACTCAGCCTTCAGACCATCTGTCCAGCTCTTCTTAGGGGTTTTCTCTGTCTTTGCAGTTTTTCCCATCTCGTCACTTTCCTTTCTGACGACTTATTTCGTCTCTTTGTGCATTGTGTGTTTTCTGCAGAACCTACAATACTTCTTGGTTTCCATTCTGTCCGGATGATTTTTCTTATCCTTTTTCGTGTTGTAATTACGCTGTTTACATTCCGTACATGCCAATGTGATTCTCGTGCGCACAACTTCCACCTCGCTCTCGTTGTATTTTGTCAACAGCCTGCGTAAGCTGTTGATTTTAGGCATAAAAAAAAGACCTACTTCCATTCGCCTGTCCAGTGTAACACAGGCAAATAGGGAAAGTCAAGTCTTTTCTTCTTTCGCAGCTTCGTTTTTACCGTAACATGTTACTGTTCAGTAACACGCTTCGCAATGCACAGAACACTGCCTGACGGCTGAGTAATAAACGATAATACTTATCAAAAAAACATTTTGAAATTTCGTGAAAATGCAAAGAATAACATTTTGAAATTTCGTGAAAAATCTATAAATACATTTTGAAAATTCGTGATATAATGAGCCAAGGAACCCATAGACATAAAATACATGCTTGCATGGCAGTGGATTAATCTGCCGCTTCTTTCTTTCTGTCAGGATACAGGTGCAGCGGATCCTGGCTATCTCTCGGGCTCCGGCTATCTCGCCCGCGCTGTCACATACGCATGCAGCATCTGATAGACGATATCGATATAGTGCAGGCCATCCACGGTCCCATGTCCCCCGGGCAGATCCATCACGTACTCTTTTTCCAGCATCCAGTGATAGGTATCGATATAACGGTTTCCAAACACGCTCTGCATCTGCTCATTGAATGCTTCAATGGAGGCATTGTCCCGCCCTCCATAGCCGTTTGCCCTGAGAAAGGTCTCCTCCACCGGATTCACAGACATGAAGTAGAATCTCGCCTTCGGATATGCTGCACGCAGCTCCTGATAGACCCGGATATAGGCCTGAGCATTCGCCAGATCATTGACGCCAAGATTCAGGATCACCGCCGAATACGGATACTTTTTCAGCTGCTTTTCCAGCTGGCGCTTCCCGGATTCCATGAACCAGTCATATCCCTTGCCCCACTTTGCAATGTAGGTTTCACCGCCGTCCGCCTTGTCGCGCAGCTCTATGGTTCTGGAATCTCCCACAAAGATGCGCTTCGCCGCCTGCTCGCATCCCTTTGCGCCCACATACCGGTCGCCGATCCACATATTTTTCTGCAGTTTTCCTTCCTCTGAAAAATAATACTGTTTCTTTCCGATCTTCTGCCATCCGGCCAGCATGGCGCCGGTATTTTTCGAAAAATAATACTTCTCCCCGTCTGCCACCTTCCATCCGACCGTCAGACGACCGTCCTCCTCGTCCAGATAATATCTGCTCTTCTTATACTTCTTCCATCCTGTGACGCGGTATCCGTTCTTATCTGTAAAATAAATGCTCCCGTCTGCCAGCAGCCAGGTGTTTTTTGCATATTTTTTTGTCCCCGCATACCGGTACCGGTATCCGTTTTTGTTTTTCACCCATTTTCCCGGCTTTTCCGGCTGTTTCCGGACTGCTCCGATCAGATCGTAGCCTTCCCCTCCTGCTGCCTGTACCTGCACTCCTTCTCTCCCCATCCATAGGACTGCCGCCAGAAACAGCAGGCAGATCGTATATTTCCATATTTTCATGTGTAGATTCCCCTTACTAATAATTTTAACTCTCCGTCAGTACTTTTCATAGTTTCAATGTCATTTCCAGGAGGATTGTGAGAGCACTATGCGCGGAACAATCCGTAAACCGGTTTTGACATCTGAAATTGTTACTGTTCACTCCGTGACCAGTAACACGCTTCGCGATGCACAGATATGATGCATTCTGCATCATATCGCGCTACTACTCTCGGATTTTCTGTGACTTTCGCTACACTACACTCACAGAAAACACCTCGAACTGGCAGACGTGTGAACTGTAACCTGAATCACTCGAGTGCTTCAGACTCAAGGATCTTCTTAAGCTTCCTTCTGCCTCTCCCAATACAGAAGAAAAAGATCAGATCCATGATGCCCTGGTATACCAGGACACTTCCGATGAAGATCGCTGTAACCTCTGCCGCCGCAAACGGATTCCACAGCATCACGCCTCCCAGTGCCACGGTCAGGACCGCTGTGAGCAGTCCCAGCCACCATTTGGAAAAGCCCAGTCTTCTCATTTCTATGCTTCTGCGGATGTTTGCCGCCCCATCGATGATGATATAGAGTCCCATGATGATCGGGATCATCATCATCACGATCTCCGGGCTGAACAACATAAAGATCCCGGCTGCACACAGCACAATTCCGGCGATCAGGTCATACCGGAAGAAAAACTCACCATTTCTGCCGGTGCAGTACCTCACAATATCAAAAATCCCGTGCGCAAGGATCGCAGCCCCGACACAATAGCAAAAGACCCTGCTCGTATCCGCCGGATAAGCGATCAGCACACCGCCCAGAAGAACTGTCAGAATGGCTGACAGCACCCAGCTTCTTCTCATGGTTTCCAGAAATCTCTTCATATTCATCCCTCTCTCTTTCTTCTAGTAACTGTTGAGTAGCTCTGCCGCCTCCCGGATCTTTTCCTCTGATGTCCGCCAGATCTCAAATTCGCTTAAGGAAGGAAGTCCCATATTCACACCTTCCTTCCGGTAGTCCATCGCACTGTCCAGTGTCACCTTGCCGGACATATGGAAGGAACGTGCTCCTGTCACCGGACAGAGCTCCCGGATCGCCGCCGCATCCACGCCGCTGCCCACCAGGATATCAATCTCACCCTTTGCCCTCTTTACAAGCTCTGCCAGAAGCTCCTTTCCCGCCAGGCAGGTATTGGCCTGGCCTGATGTGAGGATGGTGTTGATGCCCAGTGACTTTGCCTGCTCCAGGGTCTCAAAGGGATCCCGGCACACATCAAAGGCGCGGTGCAGCGTCACGGACATGTCCCCCCGCTCTGCCAGCAGCTCCTTCATCTGTGCAAGATTCAGAGAGCCGTCCGGCTTCAGGATACCGATGACCACGCCGTCGGCTCCCAGGTCGCGGAACAGACGCACCTCTTCCTTTATGATCGCAAACTCGTGATCCGTATAGCAGAAATCACCGAACCGCGGGCGGATCAGTACGTGGATCTTGATGTCACAGCACTTTCTTACCTCTTCAAACAGCTTCGGGCTCGGGGTCGTCCCCCCGATGATCAGATTTCCACATATTTCCAGCCGGTTCGCGCCGCCACGTGCGGCTGCCAGTGCAGACTCCACAGAATCAATGCATGTTTCCAGTATATAATCCTTCATCTGTCTTCTCCTCCGTATCAAACTTTTTCAACTGCTCAGAGTCCATTTACAAAATCGCCTCTGCGAGGATTTTCTTTTAACCGTTCATTCTCCAGCTGGCCAGATATTTATTTTTGAGCTGACCGTTTACCAGCTTTCCCCATCCCAGCGGATAGCCGTTTACACATACCAGCTGCCAGCCTTTTTTATGCGTTACCCGGACATCATCCACCTGGATGGTCTCACCTTTCAGATAGCGTACCACGCGTTCATCTCTCCAGTCAAGGTCGATCACGGAAGCGTACTCTTCTTTCTTCAGTGCCACGGCAAAAGCCTGTCCCGGCTCAAATCTGTCCTTTTTCAGCTCTCCGAGGTACAGCCCGTTCCGCAGGAACTTCATCCCTCTGCAGTCGTTCAGATGTCCCGTCACATAGTACACCTGGCCTTTGCGCACCTCGATGCGATCCAGGTCCAGCTTCTTAGATACATCCTTCAGAAATTCCTCAAGGATCCGGCGCTCTGCCTTTGAAATCCCGGATGGCGCAGGAGTCGTACCCTGCGGCTTCGCATCCCCGTCCTTTTTCAGCAGTGCCAGAAAATGCCCCTCCCCCGCCATCCGGTGCGGCCAGATACGGACACATTTTTCCAACTGTGGATTCCCGTCCGCCAGATCGGGACGGCCTTTTGCAAAGCCCTCATAGTCTTCCATCTCCATCAGATGCATATCCTCTCTCTCCTTTAGAAGATATGCGATCACCTGTTCATTTTCCTCCGGCGAGAAGGTACAGGTGGAATAAAGCATCATTCCTCCCGGACGCAGCATCTTTGCCGCCTGAAGGATGATTTCCTTCTGGATCTTCGCACAGGCATACGGCTTTTCCTCATTCCACACCTTCGCCACATCCGGATCCTTCCGGAACATTCCCTCGCCGGAGCAGGGCGCATCCACCAGGATCTTATCAAAGAATTCCCCGAACCGGTCGGCGATCCTCGATGGCACCTCATTGATCAGAAATGAGTTCGGGATCCCGAACACCTCAACATTTTTCAGCAGTGCCCTGGCTCTCGAGGCACTGATATCATTTGCTGCCAGGATCCCTTCTCCGCGCAGCTTTGCCCCCAGCTCCGTGGCCTTTCCTCCCGGTGCGGCACACAGATCCAGCACCCGTTCACCCGGATGGACGGGCAGCCTGGAGGCCGGTGTCATGGCACTGGGCTCCTGAAGATAATAGAGCCCCGCATGGTAAAAGGGATGCCTGGACGGCGCGTCCTGCTCCTCGTAGTAAAAACCATTTTCCACCCAGGGAATTGCCGTCAGATGAAAAGGAGTAAGACGGACAAATTCCTCCGGGCTGATCTTCGCCGTATTCACCCGCAGTCCGAAATTCCGCGGTTCCCCGTAGCTCGTAAGAAACGCATCGTATTCCTCCCCCAGAATCGTTTTCATTTTTTCCGTAAACGCAGCCGGTAAATTCAATTCACACACATCCCCTCTCATTCTTGTAACTGTTCAGAGCCATGCAGATTTATAACTATTCTACACTCTTTAAAGATTCGACCATATCGATCTTCTTAAGTTTGAAGTACATGACAAAATTTACGATCACCGAAAATCCGACAGTGAAGAGTATCGCATAAAGGAAGCTTCCAGGATTGATATTTCTGCCGAACATGCAGATATCGATCTCCACTGTGACGATTACAAACCGGTGCAGGATCGCACCCAGTATACAGCCAAGAGCTGCCCCGATAAAGGTCAGCAGAACATTTTCCCGGTACACATAGGCGGCGACCTCTCCGTCGTAGAAGCCCAGTACCTTGATGGTCGCCAGCTCCCGCTTTCTCTCATTAATATTGATATTGTTCAGATTGTAAAGCACTACAAATGCCAGCATGCCGGCGGACACGATCAGCACGACGATCACACTGTCCAGAGTTCCAAGCATATCATCCAGCCGGCTCTGGAAATTTGCCGTATATGTGATTCCCAGTGCTCCGTCACAGGTCAGGGAACGCTGTCCGATCTCCTCGATCTCTGCCTCATCCAGACCTCCTGTGTCATACACCAGAGTCGTATACTCCGGCTCACTGCCGGTCAGCCCGCTGTAAAGAGACGGTGTCATGTAAGCATAATGATACATGTAATTCTCACAGATGGAAGTGATCTTTACATCATACCGTTCTCCCTCCTTCAGTTCGAGGGAAATCGTATCTCCCGCGGCGACTCCCAGCATTTTCGCCATCTTCTCTGTCAGCACGATCCCGTCATCCGACAGTGTCATCTTCTCTTTTGTCTTTCTGTCGCGCAGACTCACGAACTGATCGAACTGCTGTACATGCTCCGGAACCACGACGTAGAGCTCTCTGCTTCCTTCTTCACTTCTGGCGGAAAGATTTTTCATATACCAGCTGTCATATTTCTGCACCTCGGGCTCGTTTTCCATAAAGTCAAAAAGCTGCTGCCTCTCTTCTTCCCCTGCATCTTCATCCAGCAGGATCATGGCATCGTACATTTGCAGTTCTCCGTACTGCAGAACCGCCACATCCATGATGGAGTCCCTGAGACCGTATCCCACCAGAAGCAGCGCCATACAGCCTCCGATACCAAAAATGGTCATGAAGAACCGCTTCTTATACCGGACCAGATTCCGGATCGTGGATTTCCAGATAAAGCTCAGGTGCTTCCACAGGAAAGTGATACGTTCCAGAAGCACTCTTTTTCCCTGCTTCGGCACAGGCGGACGCATCAGTACCGCCGGTGTGGCGGCCAGCTCTCTGTAGCAGGCAGACAGCGTGGCAAGCAGCGTACACAGGGTCGCTGCCAGAGCTGCGATCACAGCAAACTTCAGATTATACGGAATCGCAGGTACGGGTATGTAATGATACAGGATACCGTAAGCATGAATGATAATAAACGGCAGTACCTTCTCCCCTAAAAGGACACCGAATACACTTCCGCCCATCGTCGCGATCAGGGCATACCCCAGATACTTGGATGCTATGGAAAGCTTCCCGTATCCAAGAGCCTTTAACGTACCGATCTGCGTCCTCTGTTCTTCCACCATTCTGGTCATGGTGGTCAGACTGATCAGCGCCGCAACCAGGAAAAACAATACCGGAAAGACCTGTCCGAGGTTTCTCATACGGTCCGCATTCTCTCCGAAGCCTGTATAATCCATCAGGTCATCTCTGTCGTTTACATACCATTTCGGCACCTTCAGATCATCGATCTCCTTCTGCGCATCCGCAAGCTTTGCCTCCCCGTCAGCGATCTTTTCCTCCGCTTCCACCTTTGCATCCTCGTATTCCTTCTTTCCGTCCTCCAGATCCTTCTCATGTCCGGCGATCTCCTCCTCTGCATCGGCGATCTCCTGCTCACCGTCCCGGATCTTCTGCCAGCCCTCTGCGATCCCGGATTCTCCGGAAGCGATCTTCGCCTGTGCATCAGAAAGCTGTGCCTCCCTGCTTTCGATCTCCTTCCAGCCATCCTTAAGCTTTTCCTCGCCATCGGCAAGCTCCTGTTTTGCCTTTTTCAGCTCCTTTTCCTTTGCGCTGATTTCCTTTTTCGCCGACGCCAGCTCCTTCTCGCCTGCCTTCAGCTGTTTCTCTCCCTCAGTAATCTGAGCCCCGGAGGCTTCCAGCTGTGCCAGCTGCGCTGCCGCCGCCTGCTGTTTTGCCGCCGCCTCCTCCTGAGTCATCAGCCCCGCCGCCACAGCGGTCTGGATCTCTGCTGCTGCCTTCTCTGCCGCCGCCTTCCCGGCTTCGTACTGTTTCTTTCCTTCCTCCAGTTCTGCCTTTTTCTTTTCTAATTCCGCCTCATTCTTCGCAATGGTCTTTTTTGCCTGAGTGATCTGCTTTTCTCCGCTCTTAATCTGTTTCTGCGCGGTTTTTTTCTGCTTCTGAAAGCTTTCCTCCTGCTTTGTAAGCTCTGCCTTTGCATCTGCCAGCTTCTGCGTGCCGTCAGCAAGCTTTGCCTTCGCCTGATCCAGCTCTGCCTGCCTGTCACTCAGTTCCTTCCGCCCGTCCGAGAGCTCTGCCTTTGCATCCTCCAGCTCCTTTCGTCCATCCGAGAGCTTCTGTGCGGCATCATCGATCTCCGCCTTTGCGTCTGCCAGCTTCTCCTCTGCTTCTGCTTTCTTATCCGCCAGTTCCTGTCTGGCATCTGCAAGCTTCTCGTCCGCCTCGGACTTAATCTCCTGATAGCGCGCCTGACACCGGACATCCTTGATTCCCTCGACCTCGTCCTTCACCCGGCCAGACAGATCCTTATAGGCATCTGTATAGGCGACTGTCCCGGCTGTGCCCTCTGCCGTCAGGTAAACTTCCGTATAAACATCCAGATCAAAGCAGTCCTTTGTCACATAAGCAAAAGCTGAGATCTTTCCGCTTCCAAGCGTTGTACTGCCCCTTTCAAAAGAGATGTACAGGGGACTGCTGCAAAGCCCCGTCACCTGATAGGTGTGGGTCACCAGAACAGGATCCTCATCCTCTTCCAGGTGTTCCTTTACTTCCAGAACATCTCCCGCCTGCAGGCCATTCTTTTCCGCGTACAACGCATCCAGGAGACACTCTCCCGGCTTTTCTGGAAACGTTCCCTCCGTAATCTCCACCCGGTTCATGGATTCCGGCAGGGATTCCATATGCAGAACATCATTTTTCCCCTCTTCTGCCAGGAGCACATCGGCCGTATAGCCCGGCTCCGCTTCCTGTATGCCGTCCAGACGCTTCAGGGCTTCCACGTCTTCTTCTGTTATCCCCATGGTTCCCAGTACCTGGATATCCATCAGTTTGTTTTCATCAAAATACCGGTCGCCGGTATAGCGCATATCCGGTGCTGCCGACTGGATGCCCGAATAAAATGCCACTCCCAGTGCCACGATCAGAAAAATGGAGATAAAACGCCCCGTATTTTTCCTGATCTCCATAAAAAAATCTTTCCTTAGTGCCCGCTTCTTCATCTTCTCGCCTCATATTCTGTATGTTCCGCAGCTGCTCAAGTTCCTGCTACCACTCGATCTCCTCTACCGGTACAGGAGTTTCATTTTCATACATCTGTGATACCTTCCCGTTCTTAATGCGGATGACTCTGTCCGCCATCGGGGTCAGTGCCGAGTTGTGGGTGATCACGATTACCGTCATTCCTCTGTCCCGGCACATGTCCTGGAGAAGCTTCAAGATCGCTTTTCCTGTCTGGTAATCGAGCGCCCCGGTAGGCTCGTCGCACAGCAGCAGCTTGGGGTTCTTTGCCAGCGCCCTGGCAATGGAAACTCTCTGCTGCTCTCCTCCGGACAACTGCGCCGGGAAATTGTCAAGGCGCTCTCCCAGCCCCACTTCCTCCAGAACCTGCCTGGCATCCAGCGGATTCTTACAGATCTGAAGTGCCAGCTCCACATTTTCCTGTGCGGTCAGGTTCGGCATCAGATTGTAGAACTGAAATACAAAACCTATATCATCTCTCCGGTATCCGGTGAGCCGCCGGTGAGAATATTTTGCAATATTTTCCCCGTCTACGATCACCTTTCCCCTGGTAGCTGTATCCATGCCTCCCAGTATATTTAAGACCGTGGTCTTTCCGGCACCGCTTGGCCCTACCACGATCACGAACTCACCCTTGTTGATGGAAAAATCAATGCCATCCACCGCATGGATCTCCACCTCTCCCATCTTATAAATCTTTGTCACATGCTCCATTCTGACAAAACCTTCTGTATGTCTATCCATATCTTCCTCCTGCTCTGCCGCTGCTGCCTGTGCATCACCTGAATCATCTTCGTATATTCTAACACAAAATCCCCAATGAATCCCCTAAAATTTCTATGAACTTTGGTTTAAGTGTTGCAAAAGAAAAGCCTCGTAGAGACGATTTTGCGAATGGACTCTGAATAGTTACATTTAAGTGTCAAAAGTCTGAATTCACGCCATGCTTGCATGGCAGTGAATGAGAGGCTTTATGACACACCTGGAAATGAGGAAGAAGTGGGGCAGAGACCCCCAAAAAATTCGAAAACATAAAGAAAAGCACCCGTATCAGGTGCTAATCTTCATAATGTCCCCTGCATGAAATAATTTTAATATTCTGTAACTCATCAATTTCATAAACCAGTCTGTTTTTTTCGTCTATGCGTCTTGAGTAACCCGGTCGATATCTTAATCTTTCCGGCTTTCCAGTTCCCTCTATTGCCCCGTTACTTCGAATATCCTTAAGTAATGCATTGATGCGCTTTAATGTTTTTTTATCCTGCATCTGCCAGTACAGATAGTCTTCGAAGGCTTCTTTTGTAAAAGTAAAATCATTCATCCGCCATGCGCTCCAGTTCTTCCATAGACTTTACAACAACCTCTCCCTGTTCCAACTGTGCAAAACTGCGGTCAAGGTGTGCGAGATATTCCGCATTCCTCCTGGCTTTCTGTAAATTGTTATACTCTGCTTCCGATATTACAACTACATTTTTATTCTCTTTACGTGACACAATAACAGGTTCCCCTTCAAAGGCAAGATCAAAATACTTCTTAATATTTGCTCTTACATCCATTTGTTTTGCAGCTATCATATGGCACCTCACTTCCGTACTTGAAACCGTACGTTTTTTAGTACTTTAATTGTAGTATATTATGATGCCCATGTCAATATTTTTTAATCTGAAATCAAAAAAGCATCCCCCCGAAAGTGAATGCTTTTTGATTTCCTTCTTATTTATTTGATACGGCTGAAGTAATCTCTCGTCTCCTTCACGATCACTCCGCTCAGTGCGAGCAGTGCGATCAGGTTCGGAAGTGCCATGAGGCCGTTGAAGATATCTGCGATGGTCCATACGGCAGATACGGTCATAAACGGTCCGATAAAGACAGCCAGGATATACAGCCAGCGGTAAACCTTCACCGCAACCATCTTTCCTCCTGTCAGATACTCCAGACAGCGCTCGCTGTAGTAGTCCCATCCAAGGATCGTCGTGAAGGCAAAGAATACGAGACAGAGCATCAGGATAAATGCGCTGACAGAATTATCAAACGGCAGTCCCTGTGCAAATGCCTCTGTGGTGACAGCCACACCTTCCAGTCCCATATCCCATGCGCCTGTGATGACGATGGACAGTCCTGTCATGGTACAGATCACGATCGTGTCGATAAAGGTACCCGTCATGGAAACAAGACCCTGACGTACCGGCTCCTTTGTCTGAGCCGCTGCTGCTGCGATCGGCGCACTACCGAGTCCCGCCTCATTGGAGAAAATACCTCTGGCAATACCCTTCTGCATCGCTACGATGATCGCTCCCATGGCTCCTCCGGCTGCAGCTCTCAGTCCGAAAGCTCCCTGGATAATTTCCACAAATGCTCCCGGGATCTTCCGATAGTTCAGAACCAGAAGCACTACACACACACCTACATACAGTACTGCCATAAACGGTACCACGATCTGGGAGACACTGGAGATACGCTTGATCCCTCCGATCACGACCAGACCGACACATACGGTCAGGATGATGCCGGCAATGAGCACTGCCCAGGAATAATCTCTTCCAAACAGTGTCACCTTCCATGCCATATCCGGGTCAAAATAGTTCTTTACGGCACTGGTGATACCATTTACCTGTGTAAAGGTACCGATACCAAACAGTCCGACACCGACACCGAAGAAGGCAAACAGCTTTGCCAGCCATTTCCATTTCATGCCCATACCGTTCTGTATGTAATAGAAGGGTCCTCCAAGGACATGCCCGTCATCTGCGATCACACGGTACTTTACGGCAAGCACGCCTTCTGCGTATTTCGTAGCCATACCGAACAGGGCAGCGATCCACATCCAGAAAAGTGCTCCCGGACCTCCTGCCACCAGTGCTGTCGCCACGCCGACAATATTTCCCGTACCGATCGTAGCGGACAGTGCCGTACATAATGCCGCGAAGCTGCTGACCTCGCCCTCACCATTCTCCTCGTTCATGAACATATACTTCAGGGCTTTTCCCAGCTTTGAGAACTGAATCCCCCTCAGTCGAACGGTCAGGAAGATACCCGCAAAGAGGATCAGGACGATCAGCGGTATATTCCATAAGAAATCATCAATGGTTACCAGTAGTTTGTCAATTTGTGCTAACATATTCTCTCTCCTTTGTTTTTCATGTTCGTAACTATTCAGAGTCCATTCGCAAAATCGCCTCTGCGAGGCTTTCCTTTTG
>UQCM01000021.1 GCA_900539525.1 uncultured Blautia sp. | reverse complement strand
ATCTGAGACATTTTCATATGTGGTATACTAGGACATTATCATAAATGGCTTATAAAAACCTCAATTTTGTCAAGAAATATATCTTGACAAAAAGAAACATGACAGGTATAATAGCAAAGGTGTGAATAGGAGAGACTTTATGCTGATTGACTTAACCAGAATTGCGAAAAGCGAGGAAAAGATAATACAGACAGAAGTACCCTATGAGCAGGAGGTTTTTTCATCCGCTCTGGGAGAGTTTCCTATCATAAGCAAGACACCGGTTTCCTTAAAGATTTCGAACAGAGGAAATCAGGAATTGCAGATTGCAGGGAAGATGTTATTGACGGCATCCATTCCATGCGGACGCTGTCTCGAGGAAGTGCCTGTTGAGATTGTCCTGGATTTTGAAAAAAATGTGGACATGAAGTGCAGCACCTCAGAAAAGACAGAAGAGTTGGACGAAGAAAACTATATAGATGGATATAACCTGGATGTGGATAAGCTTGTCTATGGTGAAATAATCGTGAATTGGCCGATGAAGGTGCTGTGCAAAGAAGACTGCAAGGGAATCTGCAGTACCTGCGGGGTTAATCTGAACCTAGAGACTTGCGACTGTGATAGCACAGATTTAGATCCAAGAATGGCAAAAATCCGTGATATCTTTAGCAAATTTAAGGAGGTGTAAACCATGTCAATCTGTCCAAAGAATAAATCTTCCAAAGGAAGAAGAGACAAGAGAAGAGCAAATTGGAAAATGACTGCTCCGAACTTGGTAAAATGCAGCAAGTGCGGCGAACTGATGATGTCACACAGAGTCTGCAAGAACTGCGGAACATACAACAAAAAAGAAATTGTTTCTGTTGATTAATGCAGAGCATAAAACCTTCCGGAAATACGGGAGGTTTTTCTTTTTTGTACTAGGATTTTTTGAAAGTAAGTGTTATACTGGTATAAGCCACATAAATAGCTTACCGAAGAGGATTCTGCATATTGCGAAGCGTGGCATGTTACTGGTCACGGAGCGAACAGTAACGATTCTGCGTGTTCGTTTTACAGATACCGGGGAGGGATAAATATGAATTTAGTTATTACAATCAGCCGCCGTTTTGGAACAGGTGCAAGTATTATCGCAAAAGAATTATCTCAGAAGCTGGGAGTACCTGTATATGACAAAGCATTCATTGAGGAGCACTTACAGGATGAAGTTTATGAGACAGAAGAAAATGCTATCCGTACACTTGCTCAGAATCCCTGTATTATACTGGGGCGCTGTGCATCCGAGATTTTGAAGGATCAAAGCAACGTTTTTAATATTTATGTCTGCGCGGATAAGGAGGATCGTATTAAGAGAATCATGACTCTGGAGAAGCTATCCAGCGAAAAAGCGAAAGAAAAGGTGGAGACTACAGACAGGGAGAGAGCGGATTACTACCATCAGCATACAGGTAAAGCATGGGGAGATGTAAATAATTATCACATGATTCTGGATACTTCCCGCCTGGGCGTGGAAAACTGTGCAGATATCCTTATGAAGTATTTTGAAAGAAAAGAATATATATAGATTTTGAAAGCAGTGGTGCAGACAAGCCTGCACTCCTGCTTTTTGTTATACAGGATATTTTTTGAGCAGGTTACTGGTCACAGAGTGAACATTGACAGCCAGGTGACTGCAAATTCTGTTCCTGAAAAAATGTATTGATTTTTAGATTGATGTCTAGTATATTATTTTTAGAAAACAGGAGGAAGGAAAATGCAGGATTTAGTGAAGGTGGTTGTTGATGCCATGGGTGGAGACAATGCACCGGAAGAAATCGTGAAAGGTGCTGTAGAAGCTGTGAATCAGCGGGAAGATATTTTTGTTTATCTTGCGGGAAGAAAAGCAGAGGTCGAGCAGCAGTTACAGAGATACACTTTTCCAAAAGAGCGTATAGAAGTCGTACATGCGGAGGAGGTCATTGAGACGGCAGAACCGCCGGTCATGGCGATCAGGAAGAAAAAAGACTCATCCCTCGTAGTCGGGATGAATATGGTAAAGCGTGGGGAGGCAGACGCATTTGTTTCATCCGGAAGCAGTGGAGCTGTGCTGGTAGGCGGTCAGCTCATTGTCGGACGGATCAGAGGAATCGAGAGACCTCCACTGGCACCGCTGATTCCTACGAAAGATGGAGTTGCCCTGTTGATCGATTGTGGTGCAAATGTCGATGCCAGAGCCTCGCATCTTGTGCAGTTTGCAAAGATGGGCTCCATTTACATGGAGAATGTTGTAGGGATAAAGAATCCACGTGTCGGTATCGTGAATATTGGCGCAGAAGAGGAGAAAGGAAATGCTCTTGTAAAAGAGACGATGCCGCTTCTGAAAGCATGTAAGGATATCAACTTTATTGGGAGTGTGGAAGCACGTGACATTCCGGCGGGTGTCTGTGATGTCATTGTTTGTGAGGCATTCGTTGGAAATGTGATCCTGAAACTTTATGAAGGTGTGGGAGCAACTCTGATCAGTAAGGTCAAAGAAGGCATGATGAGCAGCCTGCGGTCAAAGATAGGCGCCCTGCTTGTGAAACCGGCATTGAAAGAGACGCTGAAAAGCTTTGATGCCAGTCAGTATGGAGGAGCTCCTCTTCTGGGGCTGAATGGACTGGTGGTGAAATCCCATGGCAGTTCAAAGGCACTGGAAATCAGAAATTCGATCATCCAGTGTGTCCAGTTTAAACAGCAGAAGATCAATGAAAAGATAAAACAGCATATCGTATTGGACGATAAGAATTGAGAGAGGAATGAAAATATGGAATTTGAAAAGTTACAGAAAATAATTGCAGAAGTATTAAATGTGGATGCAGATGAGATTACGATGGATACCACGTTTGTGGACGATCTGGGAGCTGATTCCCTGGATGTGTTCCAGATTATCATGGGAATCGAGGAAGAGTTTGATATCGAGATCCCGAATGAGGAAGCAGAGAAAATCGTTTCTGTCGGTGATGCGGTGGAGCAGATTAAGAATGCGGTAAATGCATAACAGGAACTGCGAAAACAAAAGGGTGTTGCGGGGCAGCACCCTTTCTGTTTGTATGAACGAGTATGGAGGAGTGAAATGGTAAATCATCATAATTTAAAAGAACTTGAGAAAAAAACGGGTTATACTTTTCGGGATTTCGATCTGTTCCGGCAGGCGCTGACCCACAGCTCCTATGCAAATGAGCATAAACAGGAAAAGCTGCAGGATAATGAACGACTGGAGTTTCTTGGAGATGCCGTTCTTGAGATTGTCAGCAGTGAGTTTCTTTTTTTTCATTATCCAGGGCTTCCGGAGGGTGATCTGACAAAACTGCGTGCAAGTATTGTGTGTGAGCCGACGCTGGCTCTGTGTACCAGGGAGCTGAATCTGGGAGATTATCTTCTTCTGGGAAAAGGCGAGGAGAGGACAGGCGGGCGTAACCGGGATTCGATCGTGTCGGATGCTATGGAAGCACTGATTGGTGCAATCTACCTGGATGGTGGTTTTGCTAGTGCAAAAGAGTTTGTATGCCGTTTTGTAATGACAGACATTGAGCACAAAAAGCTCTTTTATGATAGCAAGACTATTTTACAAGAGATCGTACAAAGTGATTTCAAAGGAGAAGAGATATCCTATGATCTGACGGGTGAGACAGGGCCGGATCATGATAAAAAGTTCCTTGTGGATGTGATGATTGGTGACACAGTCCTTGGGCATGGTATCGGAAGGACGAAAAAAGCCGCAGAACAGGAAGCAGCTTATCAGGCGATCATTAAACTGAAAGGACAGACAGAGAATGTATCTGAAAAAAATTGAGGTGCAGGGCTTTAAGTCCTTCGCTAACAAGATAGTTTTCCAGTTCCATAATGGCATCACAGCAATCGTGGGTCCAAATGGAAGTGGTAAAAGCAATGTTGCAGATGCCGTCCGGTGGGTCCTTGGGGAACAGCGGGCAAAGCAGCTGCGCGGTGCCAGCATGCAGGATGTCATTTTTGCCGGCACGGAAAACAGGAAGCCTCTGGGTTATGCGTACGTGGCGATTACACTGGATAATTCTGATCATAAACTTCCGATTGATTATCAGGAGGTTACAGTGGCCAGACGTGTATATCGTTCCGGAGAGAGTGAGTATCTGATCAATGGAACTGCCTGCCGTCTGAAGGATGTAAATGAGCTGTTTTATGATACCGGTATCGGAAAAGAGGGTTATTCCATCATCGGACAGGGACAGATTGATAAAATACTAAGCGGAAAACCGGAAGAACGAAGAGAATTGTTTGATGAGGCTGTTGGAATTGTAAAGTTTAAGAGAAGAAAATATGCGGCACAGAAGAAGCTGGAGGATGAGCGACAGAATCTGGTCCGTGTAAATGATATTCTGAGCGAACTGACAAAGCAGTTAGGACCTTTGGAACGCCAGGCGGAAACAGCCAGAATCTATCTGAAAAAGAAGGAAGAGCTGAAAGCATACGATGTAAATATGTTTCTGATGGAAATGGAGCGTATCAGAGGAGAAATTACAGAGACGGAAGGAAAGCTGGAAATTTCCCGCAGGGACATGGAAGAGACGAAAACGGAGTATGAAAATACGAAGCTGGAATACGAGAAGCTGGAAGCAGACATAGAGACGCTGGATGTGCGCATTGCAGAGGAAAAAGACAGATGCTCCAGAAACCAGGTGCGCAAACAGCAGCTGGAAGGTCAGATCAATGTGTTAAAGGAGCAGATCAATACGGCCAGACTGAATGAGGGACATTTGCAAAAGCGAATGCAGGCGATCCTGCGTGATATGGAAACAAGGAAGAGCAGGAAAGTACAGGAAGAGGAAGAGCTTAAAAGCCTAAAAAATGAACTGAAGGAAGCAGAACAGGCAGAAGAGGATTTTAAGCTTGAGTCAGATGCACTTTCTGCCAGTCTGTCCCATCTGGAGTCTGAGATTGAGAAAGGAAAGAATGCGATCATTTCTCTTCTCAATCAGCGTGCGTCTACGAAGGGAAAGCTTCAAAGGTATGATGCCATGCAGGAGCAGCTTCAGATTCGTAAGGCGGAGGTCAATCAGAGAATCATACGCTTAAAAAGCCAGGAATCGGAGCAGACCGATGTGCTGGGAGAGCAACAGAAGAGATATGAGGCAATTACGTCAGAAATAGAGAGACTGCAGGCAGAATGTAATCAATGCGAAGAGAAAGCAAATGAAGTTCAGAAGGAACTGATTTCACAGAATAAGAAAGTAGAGGCCGGACAGACAGCTTATCATAGAGAAGCATCCAGACTGGAAACTTTAAGGAATATCACAGAACGCTATGACGGATATGGAAACAGTATCCGTCGGGTAATGGAACAGAAAAGAAAGGAGCCGGGACTCCTTGGTGTAGTGGCAGATATTATCAAGGTAGAGAAAGCCTATGAAACAGCAATCGAAACAGCGCTTGGCGGCAGTATCCAGAATATTGTAACAGAGGATGAGGAAACGGCAAAGCGTATGATATCGTTTTTGAAACGAAATAAATACGGACGTGCCACATTTCTTCCACTGACGAGCATTGGCAACAGAAATGCTTTTGCACAGGAAAAGGCACTTCGAGAGGAAGGGGTCATAGGACTTGCAAGCAGTCTGGTTCATGCAGACACAAAATATGAGGGACTGGTAAAGTATCTCCTTGGAAGGACAGTGGTGACAGATCATATTGATCATGCCATAGCACTGAACAGAAAATATCAGTACAGTCTGCGTATTGTTACCCTCGAAGGCGAATCCTTAAGCCCGGGAGGGTCTATGACGGGTGGTGCGTTCAAAAACAGCAGTAATCTCCTGGGACGACGCAGGGAGATGGAGGAACTGCAGGAAAGTGTAGCCCTGCTGAAAAAAGACCTGGAGGAGATGAAGAATGCGATTGATGAAAACCGCAGAATCCGGGGCGAATACAGAAGCCGGATCGTTGAGCTGAATGAAAAACTGCAGCAGCAGTATCTGCTTCAGAATACGGCCAAAATAGAGATTTCCCAGCTTAAGAATCAAAAGGATGAGACGAAAAAGGGTTTTGACCGGCTGAAGGAGGAAATCTCTGATATTGAAAAACAGACAGCACAGCTCATAAACGAGCAGCAGCAGATCCAGCAGGAAATGGATGACTCCATACAGGCGGAAAAACAATTTGAGGAAGAGATACACAGGCTTCAGGAGCAGCAGGAGGAGGAACGAAAAGAACAGGAAAAGCAGAATGCACAGTCTGAGAGTATTCATCTGAAGCTGCAGGAAGTATTTCAGAGAACTTCTTTCATACACCAGAATCTGGAACGGCTGGAGGATGAGCTGACCGTTTTGAGGGTGGAAAGATCTGAAGTAGAAGAGGGAATCCATGCAGGAGTACAGGATATTGAAAAAAAACACAGGGATATTGAAGAAATCCGAAAAGCAATAGAAGAAGCAAAAGCTTCTGAGGCTTCTGCTGAGGATGAGTGGAAAGCACTCTCCGTTCGAAGAGAGCGTATGAATACCTCACATAAATCCTTTTTCACGAGACGGGAAGAACTGGCTGAAAAAATCAGCCTGCTGGATAAGGAAAACTTCCGCCTCAATGCAAAGCAGGAAAAGCTGGAAGAGGAAAAAGATTCGATGGTTAATTATATGTGGGAAGAATATGAACTGGGGGTTGGAAGCGCTGCAGATCTTAGGAATGAGGCATATCATGATCCGGCGCAGATAAAGAAAGCCATTGTGAATCTTAAGAATGAAATCAGGGGACTTGGAAATGTCAATGTAAATGCCATCGAAGACTACAGGGAGCTTTCTGAACGCCACCGCTTTCTGGATGAACAGCATGCAGACCTGGTAAAATCAGAAGATGCGCTTCTGGAGATTATTGAGGAACTGGATGTGGGCATGCGCGCTCAGTTTAAAGAGAAATTTGCCCTGATACAGGTTGAGTTTGACAAGGCATTCAAACAACTGTTTGGAGGAGGAAAAGGCACTCTTGAACTGGTGGAGGATGAGGATATTCTGGAGGCGGGTATCCGGATCATCTCTCAGCCTCCCGGAAAGAAGCTTCAGAATATGATGCAGATGTCGGGCGGAGAGAAGGCGCTGACGGCGATCGCACTGCTTTTTGCCATCCAGAATCTCAAGCCCTCCCCGTTCTGTCTGTTAGATGAGATCGAAGCGGCTCTGGATGAATCGAACGTTACCCGCTATGCAGGATATTTGAAAAAGTTGACAAAGAACACACAGTTTATTATTATAACACATAGACGCGGTACTATGGCAGCGGCAGACCGTCTATACGGAATAACGATGCAGGAAAAGGGAGTATCTGCCCTGGTTTCTGTAAATCTTCTGGAGGATGAGTTGAATTGAATCAGGAGGCGAAGTGAATTATGGAAGCAAAAAAAGGTTTTTTTAAGCGTCTGGTGGAAGGGCTTACCAAGACAAGAAATAATATCGTATCGGGGATTGATAAGATTTTCAGCGGTTTTTCCAGTATTGATGACGATTTCTATGAGGAGATCGAGGAAATTCTTGTGATGGGAGACCTGGGAATAAATGCAACAACGGCAATTATCGAGGATCTCAAGAAGAAGGTGAAGGAGAATAAAATAAAGGAGCCTGCAGAGTGTAAACAGCTTTTGATTGACAGCATCAAGGAGCAGATGAACGTTGGTGAAATGGCCTATGAATTTGAAAACAGACAGTCGGTTGTTCTTGTGATCGGCGTAAACGGCGTGGGAAAGACAACCAGTGTTGGAAAACTGGCAGGAAAACTGAAGGATCAGGGGAAAAAGGTGATCCTGGCGGCAGCGGATACCTTCCGTGCGGCGGCGGGAGAGCAGCTTACAGAATGGGCAAACCGAGCCGGAGTGGATATCATTTCCGGACAGGAGGGGTCAGATCCTGCTGCAGTCGTATATGATGCCATTGCAGCGGCAAAGGCACGGCATGCGGATGTTCTTTTGTGCGATACGGCAGGAAGGCTTCATAATAAGAAGAATCTGATGGCAGAGCTTGGGAAGATTAACCGTGTGATTGAGCGGGAATACCCGGAAGCATACAGGGAAACACTGGTAGTACTCGATGGTACGACCGGACAGAATGCGCTGGCTCAGGCGAGGGAATTCAGTGAAGTGGCTGATATCACAGGAATCATACTGACAAAGCTTGACGGAACCGCCAAAGGAGGAATTGCCGTGGCGATCCATGCGGAGCTTGGAGTACCGGTAAAATATATCGGGGTAGGAGAGAGTATTGACGATCTGCAGAAATTTGATGCAGACGAGTTTGTAAATGCACTGTTCCATGTGCAGTAGCTGCCGGTACAGGACATAAAGTGCTACTGGTCACGGAGTGAAGAGTAACCATATAGTATTTGAAACATCTCATACCGGGACGGTCAATGGAAGCTGAGGAGAGAATACAGTCTGGAGGGAAAGAAAATGCTGACATTAGAAAAGTTTGAGGAAGCATCAGAAATTGTAAAACAGGTAACACAGGAGACGAAGCTGATTCACAGTAAGTATTTCAGCGAGCAGACAGGAAATAAGGTTTATTTAAAACCGGAGAATATGCAGCTTACCGGTGCCTATAAGGTGCGGGGGGCTTATTACAAGATCAGTACACTCTCCGCAGAAGAAAGAGAGAAGGGATTAATTACTGCATCTGCAGGAAATCATGCGCAGGGTGTGGCATATGCGGCAAAGGTTTATGGGGTAAAGGCGGTTATCGTAATGCCGACCACAACTCCGCTGATCAAAGTGGAGCGTACCAAGAGCTACGGTGCAGAAGTAGTTCTTTACGGAAATGTATATGATGAGGCATGTGCATACGCGTACGAGCTTGCCGAAAAGGAAGGGTATACTTTTATTCATCCGTTTGATGATACAGCAGTGGCTACCGGTCAGGGAACGATTGCCATGGAGATTGTAAAGGAATTGCCTCTGGTGGATTATATACTGGCACCTGTAGGCGGCGGCGGACTGGCTACAGGGGTGTCAACTCTGGCAAAGCTTCTGAATCCGAATATCAAAGTGATCGGAATAGAGCCTGCAGGGGCAAACTGTCTTCAGACATCCCTGAAGGAAGGAAAAGTAGTAACACTTGATCAGGTTAATACCATTGCAGACGGCACGGCTGTCAAAACACCGGGACAGAGTATTTTCCCGTACCTGCAGAAGAATCTGGATGACATTATCACGGTGGATGATGACGAGCTGATTGTAGCGTTCCTGGATATGGTGGAAAATCACAAGATGATCGTGGAGAATTCGGGGCTGCTGACGGTTGCAGCACTGAAGCATCTTGATGTAAAGAATAAAAAGATTGTATCTATTCTGAGTGGAGGAAACATGGATGTCATTACCATGTCTTCTGTGGTTCAGCTTGGACTGATTCAGAGAGATCGTATCTTTACCGTTTCTGTTCTTCTTCCTGATCGTCCGGGTGAACTGGTACGTGTCGCATCAGTCGTGGCAAATGAACAGGGAAATATCATTAAGCTGGATCATAACCAGTTTGTCAGCACAAACAGAAATGCTGCTGTGGAACTCAAGATCACACTGGAGGCATTTGGAACAGAACACAAAAAGCGAATCGTAGATGCGCTGATGAAAAACGGTTACAATCCAAGGCTCAGCCGTGCAAACTTATAAAACGTCAAGAAAAAATACTTGACAAGAGTTCTTCTTTCGTATATGATAACGAAGGTGAGTCGTGATGGAAAAAATTGTAGAACAGACACTGTTGTTTGATTTTTACGGAGAGCTTCTCACAGAACACCAGAAAAGTATTTATGAAGATGTTGTTTTTGGTGATCTTTCCTGTTCGGAGGTTGCTCAGGAGAAAAATATCAGCCGTCAGGGAGTCCATGACCTGATTAAAAGGTGCAATAAGATTCTTACAGAATACGAGGAGAAGCTCCACCTGGTGGAAAAGTTTCTTGTAATCAGGGAGAAAGTTGGAGAGATCCGTGAATCTGCGGATGACCCGGAGCGTATTAAAAGGATTTCAGACGAGATTTTGGAGGAATTGTAGGCGATGGCATTTGAAAGCTTATCAGATAAACTGCAGAATGTATTTAAAAGCCTGCGCAGCAAAGGCCGTCTGACAGAGGCGGATGTAAAGGCTGCTCTCAGGGAAGTGAAGCTTGCGCTGCTGGAAGCGGATGTCAGTTTCAAAGTGGTAAAGCAGTTCATCAAATCCGTACAGGAACGGGCAATCGGTCAGGACGTGATGAACGGACTGAATCCCGGCCAGATGGTCATTAAGATCGTTAATGAAGAACTGATCACACTAATGGGGTCTGAAACGACAGAGCTCGCCCTTCGTCCGGGAAATGAAATCACTGTTATCATGATGGTGGGACTTCAGGGTGCAGGAAAGACAACGACGACTGCCAAAATTGCAGGAAAGCTTAAGTCAAAAGGCAGGAAGCCTCTTCTGGCGGCATGTGATGTTTACCGGCCTGCGGCAATTAAACAGCTTCAGATTAATGGTGAAAAGCAGGGTGTGGAAGTTTTTTCTATGGGAGATAAAAAGAATCCTGTAGATATTGCAAAAGGTGCCATTGAGCATGCGAAGAGCCAGGGATTTAATGTGGTGATCCTCGATACGGCCGGACGTCTTCATATTGATGAAGATATGATGCAGGAGCTTCAGAATATTAAGGCTGCTCTTTCAGTGGATCAGACTATACTGGTTGTTGATGCCATGACAGGCCAGGATGCGGTGAATGTCTCTGATATGTTTAATCAGAAGATTGGAATAGACGGAGTCATCCTTACAAAGCTGGATGGAGATACGAGAGGCGGAGCCGCACTTTCTGTGAAAGCAACCTGCGGAAAACCGATTCTATACGTGGGTATGGGAGAAAAGCTTTCTGATCTGGAACAGTTTTATCCTGACCGGATGGCTTCGAGAATCCTTGGTATGGGAGATGTTATGAGCCTGATTGAAAAAGCACAGGCGAACATTGATGAAGAAAAAGCCAGAGATATGGAGCAGAAGCTGAAAAAAGCCCAGTTTGGCTTTGATGATTACCTGGAGAGTATGAGCCAGGTAAAGAAGATGGGCGGCATATCCAGTGTGCTGAGTATGATGCCGGGTATGGGAAATAAGATGTCTGACATTGAAGCGGCAGTTGATGAGAAAAGGATGGCGCGTATCGAGGCTATGATCCTTTCCATGACTCCTAAGGAGCGTTCGAACCCGGATCTTCTGAATCCGTCCAGAAAGAAAAGGATCGCAAACGGAGCCGGAGTGGATATCAGTGAAGTAAACAAGCTTGTAAAGCAGTTTGAGCAGACCAGGAAAATGATGAAACAGCTCCCGGGTATGATGGGAGGTAAAACAGGGAAAAGAGGTAAGTTCAGACTTCCTTTTTGACATATATTATGAACAGGGAACAAGGAGGTGAAAAAGATGGCAGTAAAGATCAGATTAAGAAGAATGGGACAGAAAAAGGCTCCTTTCTATAGAATCGTTGTAGCTGATTCCAGATCCCCGAGAGATGGAAAGTGTATCGAAGAGATCGGTACCTACAATCCGAACACAAATCCAAGTGAATTCAAGGTAGACGAGGAACTGGCAAAGAAGTGGCTCGCAAACGGAGCACAGCCTACAGAAGTTGTTGGCAAGCTTTTCAAATTAGCCGGTATTGAAAAATAGGACGGAAGGTGAGCGTAATGAAGGAATTAGTTGAAGTAATTGCAAAAGCTCTCGTTGACAGTCCTGATGAAGTTGTGGTGACGGAGAAGGAGACCGGTAAATCTATTGTGGTTGAATTAAAGGTTGCTCCATCAGACATGGGTAAAGTAATCGGCAAGCAGGGTAGAATTGCAAAAGCACTCCGTTCTGTTGTAAAAGCTGCAGCCTCAAAGGAGGATAAGAAGATTATTGTAGATATTTTACAATAATTTCAGAATTTTAGAAAAAATCTCGTGCATAACGAGATTTTTTTTGTTATAATGACACAAAGAAGGAGGGTTTTATCGATGAGAAGTAGAAAAAAACTAACATTTTTTGCGCTCCTGTTACTGTGTGTTGTTATGATGACACCGATGACAGCAAGTGCAGCAAAGCTGAAAAGAGTCAATGTAGACAAATATCTGAAACTCGGAAAGAATTATACCATTCTGGCCTATAATCCCGGCAGCGAGTGGGTGAAGGTAAGAAAGAGAAAGTCAGTACACTCCAGTTACTACCGGCCAATGTTGAATTATGGAGGCACTGTTACGGTGGACAGAAGCAAGCTGAAAAAGGGGGTGAAGGCTGCGTGGATTCCTGTGTTTGTATATAATGGCAGACAGCGGACGACAGGCTATGTCCAGGCCAGCCAGGTCAGGCTTGCGGCTGTTTATTCAAAAAAATTCTCAAATAATGGTATTATTGACAGAGCAATTAAAACAGGATTTAAGTATCTGGGAACACCGTTTGTGATGCCGGGTGCGTCGCTGTCAGGTGGTATTGACTGTGCACAATTTGCCAATGCGATTTATCGTACAGCCGGAAGAAACCTCGTGTCCTGGGCACATACGGATAATCTGCAGGCCGTATGTCGGGAGATTTTTTATCAAAGAGAGCACAGGACGCTTTCAAAGAGCCAGATGAACAGCTTAAAACCGGGAGATCTGCTCTTCTATTTGAAGAACGATACCAGCGGTCCTATTGACCACGTGGGTGTATATATCGGGGGAGGATTTATGATCAATTCCTCCGGTCATTATGGCGGTACCTATCCGAATGGAGGTGTATGCATTAAAAGGGTGCAATATGGAAACCGTAAAATTGTGCGGGCCATGAGGATTTACGGTTTCTAAACAGTTACAATTTGACGATTTCAGGACAGGAGTTAATATGGAAGAATATCTGCAGGTAGGGGTGATTACAAATACCCATGGAATCAGGGGAGAAGTGAAGGTGTTTCCCACGACAGATGATCCCGCAAGATTTAAAAAGTTAAAGCATGTGTTTCTTGATACAGGAAAAGAATATCAGAAAATGGAGATCGAACAGGTAAAGTTCTTTAAACAGTTTGTGATTCTGAAGTTCAAGGGGTATGATAATATCAACGATATCGAAAAGTACAGACAGAAGAGCCTTCTGGTCGACAGAGCCCATGCTGTGAAACTGAAAAAAGATGAATATTTTATTGCTGATCTGATTGGATTATCCGTATATACAGAGGAACAGAAGTTTCTGGGTGTACTCAGAGATGTGCTGCAGACAGGTGCGAATGATGTCTATGTGGTTGAGATGGAGAACAAGGAGGAAGTTCTGATTCCGGCTATTGGTGAGTGCATCCTGGCAGTTGAACTGGAGGAACGGAAGATGTATGTGCATCTGTTGAAAGGACTTCTATGAAAATCCGAGAATAACAGCGCGATATGATGCAGAATGCATCATATCTGTGCATTGCGTAGCGTGTTAATGGTCACGGAGTGAACAGTAACATGACATCGGTTGAAACAGAAAGGATACCATATGAATTATTATGTACTGACACTGTTTCCGGATATGATCGTACAGGGACTTGGAACCAGTATTATCGGAAGAGCGCTGGGAAAAGAAACGATTACTCTGGAGGCTGTGAATATCAGGGATTATGCAAACAACAAGCATCATAAGGTGGATGACTATCCATATGGGGGCGGTGCCGGAATGGTCATGCAGGCCGAGCCAGTATATGGCGCTTATGAGGCAGTCAGAGAGCGCATAGGATATTGTCCAAGAGTTATTTATCTGACTCCACAGGGAAGCGTTTTCGACCAGAAAATGGCAGAAGACCTGGCACAGGAAAAGGATCTGGTGTTTCTCTGCGGACATTATGAAGGGATCGATGAGCGTGTACTGGAGGAGATCGTTACAGATTATGTCTCAATCGGAGATTATGTACTGACCGGCGGAGAATTGCCTGCCATGGTAATGATTGATGCGATTTCGCGTATGGTGCCGGGCGTACTGAGCAATGAAGAATCTGCACAGTTTGAATCGTTTCAGGACAATCTGCTGGAATATCCTCAGTATAGCCGCCCGGAGACATGGCGTGGCAAAAGTGTACCTCAGGTTCTGCTGTCAGGACATCATGCGAATATTGAGAAATGGAGAAGAGAACAGTCCATTCTCCGGACAGCAGAGAGGAGACCGGATCTTCTTAAGGAAGCAAATCTGAGTGAAAAAGAATGGAAACAGATAAGGGAGTAGAAGAATGAAAAAGAAATACTGGGTGCTGTTGGCGATGTTTTTGATCCTTACCGGTTTTGGTTTTTCGATGACAACGTTAGCAGCCTATCCGGCTGTATCAGAGTCAGCCCCTCTGGGTGCGTGCGGATGGAGACTAAGGGATTATACTATTTACAGTAACTCTGAATTGACAGAAAAGGTGTGTATTCTGCCTTATCAGGAATGTGAGATTACTGCAATTACAGGAAATGCAGTCCGGATTACATACACAGATGAGGAAAATAACAGGAAAACGGGATGGATTTCTCTGAAAACATTTGTATACAATCCTGAATATAAACATCAGGTGGCCTATGCGAATGCTTCTCTGATACTGTATCATCGTCCGACAATAAAAGCATCATCTGTTGCAGTGCCTCAGTTTTCCGGTGGAGTGGTGGTCAGTGAGAGAGGCGGATGGGTAGAGCTTCTGTTCAAATCCGGCAAAAGATATCATATGGGGTGGATAAAGAAGACAACCTATCAGAGTTTTGTCAGACTGTCTATGGAGACGACTACTCAGCCTCTGGCAAATGGAACTTATATTATTTCTCCAAGAAATGCAACCGGAAAAGCACTTACCTGGCAGCGGGACAAGGGGACATTTACTGTCAGTAAAAATACTGCAGGCCAGATGCAGAAATTCACTCTGCGTTATGTAAGTGGCGGATATTATCTGATCAGTCCGCTGGAAAGTAATTCAAATCTTGTCGATATCGGTGGTCTGACTGTATCGGAAGAGAATAGCGGTATGTGGATGCTTACCAGAAGCGGTGGCTGTTTTTATCTGAGAGAGAAGACAGGCGGTCGGGGGTTACGGTATCGTTCCGGTGTGCCTGCGATGGCAGAACACAGGAAATTAAAGACACAGCAGTGGAAGTTTTCAAAAGTTTCAGAGAAGCCCTCAAAAGAAAACAGTGTAGTATTTTCTCAGTATGATCCGAAGTGGGGAGGTTCCACTTATATGGATGGACCGAGCAGGAGGACAATTTCCACCTCCGGCTGTGGAGTGATGGCGTTGACAAATGCAGTATATGCATTGAATGGGGAGTTTATTAACCCGAAAATGATCGCCTCTTTTTCAGCCTCGCGGGGGCACTATTTCTACAATCAGGGAACAAATGATACTTTATACAGAGATTTTGCCAGAGTATATGGAAAAAAGTATCACTTCATCCACAGTGGAAAAACGTATTCTTTAAATACAGTAAGAAAATATCTGAAAAAGGGAAGTGTGGCGATTGCTCTTGTTCCGGGACATTATATTGCGATTGCAGGATATCGAAGTGCAAGTGATACCTTTCTTGTACTGGATTCAGCGATATATGGAAAACGTCCAACCACGATCTATGGTGACTGGGTATCTGCTTCCACCCTGGGCAGCGGTACCTTATGGTGTGAATACTTTCATATCCTGTCCAGAAGAGAATAAGAAAGAGTAAAAAAAGACTTGCATTTATCGAAAAACCGTGATAAAATTGTCTGCGTTGTGAGATAGAGATGGTCCTCTGTTACAGAAGCTGTATTAAGAACATCCGAGAATATAAGGAGGCACACAATGAACGATATTATTAAAAACATTGAAGCTGCTCAGTTAAAGGCAGAGGTACCTGAGTTTCGTGTAGGCGATACGGTAAAGGTATATGCTAAGATTAAAGAGGGAAACCGTGAACGTGTTCAGGTATTTGAGGGAACTGTATTAAAGAAACAGGGCGGCAGCGTGAGAGCGACCTTTACGGTTAGAAAGAATTCAAATGGAATTGGTGTAGAGAAGACATGGCCGCTTCATTCCCCGAATGTGGAGAGAGTTGAAGTTGTCAGAAGAGGTAAAGTAAGACGTGCGAAACTGAACTACCTGAGAGGACGTGTTGGTAAGAGCGCCAAGGTTAAAGAGTTAGTAAAATAATGAGAAGTAAACCAGGGACAAGTACTTTTGCGGTAATTGTCCCTGTTTTCTACTAAGGCTGTTTCTGGATGGAGAATGAGGTAGAGAGTATGAGCAGAGTACGAATGAGGAGAGAGCGCAGAGAAAGAGAGAAGAAAAGTGCATTCAAGGTAGTATTAGGCTGGGCCTTTCAGATCATCGTTGTGATTCTGGCAGCATATGTCGTGGTATTTTTCTTTGGTCAGACAAGAACAAATATCGGTCAGTCTATGGATGTGACTTTGTCGGGTGGAGATACCGTGCTTCTGAATGAGCTTTCTTATAAATTAAAAGACCCTGCCCGGGGGGATATCATTGCTTTTAAGCCAGGCGGGAGTGAAGATATGCATTCTTATATTAAGCGCGTGATCGGGCTCCCGGGTGAAACGGTACAGATCAGAAACGGAATGATTTATATCAATGGTGAGCTGTATCTGGAAAAGACGGATTATCCGGCTATGGCGAGCGCAGGTCTGGCAGAGGAGCCGGTTACTTTAGGAGCCTCGGAATATTTTGTGTTGGGTGATAATAGAAACAATAGCGAAGACAGCCGTTTTGCAAATGTTGGGAATGTGAACCTGTCAGATATCGAAGGCAAGGTTTGGTTTGTGATTTCCCCGATGTCAAATTTCGGCTTTGTAAAATAGAGGTGATTTGTGATATGAATTATCAATGGTATCCAGGACATATGACAAAGGCAAAACGAATGATGCAGGAGGATATCAAGCTGATTGATCTGGTAATTGAGCTGGTGGATGCCAGAGTTCCATTGTCCAGCAGAAATCCGGATATTGACGAACTGGGAAAAAATAAGGCTCGCCTGATCCTTTTAAACAAAGCTGATCTTGCATCGGAAAAATATAATGATGAATGGATGGATTACTTTAAAGAAAAAGGCTGTTTTGCAGTGAAGGTTAATTCCAGAAATGGAACGGGGATCAAGGCAATCAGCGGTGTCATCCAGGAGGCGTGTAAAGAGAAGATTGAAAGAGACAGACGCAGGGGAATCCTGAACCGGCCTGTCCGTGCGATGGTTGTGGGAATACCGAATGTGGGTAAATCAACATTTATTAATACATTTGCCGGAAAGGCATGTGCAAAGACGGGAAATAAGCCGGGTGTGACAAAAGGAAAGCAGTGGATTCGACTGAATAAGAGTGTGGAACTGCTGGATACTCCAGGTATTCTCTGGCCTAAATTTGAAGATCAGATGGTGGGACTTCGCCTGGCAATGATCGGTTCGATACGTGATGAGATTCTGAACACAGATGAACTCGCACTCAAACTGATAGATTTCCTGAAAAAAAACTATACAGGGTTGTTAAACAGGAGATATCAGTGTAGTGAGACAGGGGAGAGTGTGGCAATTCTGGGCGAGATTGCAGAAAACAGAGCCTGCCGTTTAAAGGGAAATGAACTTGATTATACAAAAGCATCCTTGCTTCTGATTGATGATTTCAGAAGCGGAAGACTTGGGAAAATAACACTTGAATTTCCTGATGGAAATGTTTAGAATAAGAAAGTGATGTAACTGTTCAGAGTCATGCAGATTTATAAATATTTGCCCTGGGGAGCCCTCTCACCGGAACAGCAAAGTATTTAGGTTGTCTTATACCCGGGGTAAAAGACGTGTGTATCATATGTGGCAGGACACTGGGGAGATCGTGTTCCTGTCATAAAGTGTACAGCAATGGATTAATAAGAAAGGGTGGCATTATGAATACAGGGGAGAATGAAAAGAAAACACAGGAAAAAACAGCCGGAAATACGGTAAAGGAACTGCTTGGAATGATTGTTTATATTGCTGTTGTACTGGCGCTTACCTTCTTAGTCGTTCGATATGTGGGGCAGAGAACACAGGTGGATGGTCATTCCATGGAACCTACGCTTTACGATCAGGACAATCTGATCGTGGATAAGATTTCCTACCGTTTCAGGGATCCGGAGAGGTTTGATATTATTGTATTTCCCTTTCAGTACAAAGAGAATACTTATTATATCAAACGGATCATAGGCCTTCCCGGTGAGACGGTTCAGATTGTGGACGGAGATATTTATATCAACGGTACCATACTGGAAGAAGACTATGGAAAAGAGACGATGGTGAGCAGCGGGCGTGCAATTAACGAAATCCAACTGGGGGAAGATGAATACTTTGTGCTGGGCGATAACAGAAACCACAGTGAAGACAGTCGTTTTGATGATGTGGGAAATATTAAACGATCAAATATAATCGGCCGTGCATTTATCCGTATATGGCCGTTTAGCCGGTTTGGTCTGCTGAAGCATCAGTGAGATAATGGTCATGGAGTGAACAGTAGCATAGCCGGAACATGCAGAAAAGAAGTATGTGAGTGACAATGCTAAATGTGCAATTAAACGAGGAACAATATGGGAAAAAAAATCTCAGATATAGAAAAAGAATTTGAAGAAGCCGGGAACGAACAGCTTTTAGAATTGTTTGCATTATATGCGGATGATTCGAGAGCCGGTGTTTCCGGCTTAATAAAAAAATATAAGAAAAAACAGGAGTTGCTGGAAAAGGAACATATCCGCCTGGAAGAAATGCGAAAGTATGAGCATCGGTATGAGAATCTGGGATACATTTGCGGAATTGATGAAGCAGGACGGGGCCCTCTGGCAGGTCCTGTTGTGGCAGGTGCTGTTATTCTGCCGGGGGATTGTGAGATCTTGTGGCTGAATGATTCAAAACAGCTCAGCGAGAAAAAGAGGGAAGCTCTTTATGAAGAAATCATGGAAAAAGCGATCGCGGCAGAGGTGGGTATCGTGGGACCGGAAAGAATTGATGAAATCAATATCCTTCAGGCTACCTATGAAGCCATGAGACAGGCAATCGGAAAGCTGAAAGTCAGACCTCAGATCCTGCTTAATGATGCAGTTACGATACCGGATATGGAAATCCCGCAGGAACCCATTATTAAAGGCGATGCGAAAAGTCTTTCTATTGCAGCAGCCAGTGTCATTGCAAAGGTGACCAGAGATCGGATAATGAAAGAGTATGACAGGATGATGCCGGAATATGGCTTTGCCGGGCATAAGGGTTATGGTTCTTCCGCGCACATCAGAGCCATCCGTGAATACGGCCCTTCACCGATTCACAGAAGAACGTTTTTAAAAAATCTGTAACAGGAGTAGTCGTTTGAATACACGAAAAGTAGGTACGGAATATGAGAACAGGGCAACCGTCTATCTGGAAAAACTGGGGTATCAGATTCTGGAACGAAATTATCGTTGCCGTATAGGAGAGATCGATCTGATTGCCAGGCATGAGGGCTATCTGGTATTTGTGGAGGTAAAATACCGGTCAAATGCTGCGCAGGGATATGCACTCGAGGCGGTAAACGGACGAAAACAGGCAACCATCCGCCGGGTAGCAAGACATTATCTGATGTCACATCATTTACCGGAGGATACACCATGCAGATTTGATGCCGTAGGAATTACCGGAGATGAGATTGCATTGGTAAAGGATGGTTTTTAGTTACGCTTTACTATATGAAGCAAAGGAGAATAAAATGGAACTGCGAAGAAAAGGAGATACAGAGATTTTGAGAGTTCACCATGAGGATGGTGTGCCTTTCCTGACCTTTCCAATGCTGGAGAAGTCAGACACAGTGATCCATGGGATTTCGACACGTCTCGGGGGTGTGAGTCGTGCACATCTGTCCAGTATGAATCTTGGGTTCGGGAGAGGTGATGAAGAGAACAATGTGAAGGAAAATTTTCAACGGATAGCGGCATCTGTCGGATTTTCCGTGGAGAACCTGGTACTTTCACAGCAGACGCATACTACAAATGTACACGTGGTGAAGGAAGAGGATCGCGGGAGAGGATTTACCAGACCGCTGGAATGGAAAGATGTGGATGGCCTTGTGACAAACGTACCGGGGCTGGTGCTGACTACTTTTTATGCAGACTGTGTTCCTCTGTTTTTTGTTGACCCCGTGAGGAAAGTGATCGGATTGTCTCATTCGGGATGGAGAGGAACTGTTGGTAAAATCGGAAAAGTAACAGTGGATACTATGAAGAGGGAATATGGAAGCCGTCCGGAAGATATTCTCGCTTCTGTTGGTCCATCCATCTGTCAGGAGTGTTATGAAGTCAGCGAGGATGTCATTACAGAGTTTAGGGAACAGTTTGAAGAAAGATTCTGGAAACTGCTGTTCTGGAAAAAGAAAAACGGGAAGTATCAGTTAAATCTTTGGAAAGCCAATGAGCTGGTTTTTCTGGAGTCAGGGATACTGCCGGAGCATATCAGTATTACCGATCTATGTACTTGTTGCAATCCGGAACTTCTTTTTTCTCACAGGGCATCAAATGGACTTAGAGGGAATCTGGCCGCATTTTTGTCTTTGAAAGAGGAATAAATGGGTTGCCCTGATTTTATGTAAAAGATGCCGTATTTCCGAAGTTTTCGAAAATACGGCATCTTTTCAGCTGTTTTCTCTATAAGTATTTAACAGTTTATGAATTTTAGCAGTGGTATCCTGAACTCGGCGGATGGAAATGTCGTGATTCAGAGTATCAATAATACTTGCGAGGTATTTTGTCATATCTGCCTCCTGATAATAGGGGCGCTCAAGCAGGGCCGGGAGACGATAATGGAGGTTTGTAGTTACGACTTTTGTGATATAACCCTTTTCATAATACTCATCAAACTGCTCCAGTCCATCCGTAAACAGACCAAAAGTAGTACATACAAAAACACGTTTTGCCTTGCGTTCTTTCAATTGTTTCGCTACATCCAGCATACTTCCTCCCGAGGAAATCATATCATCGATAACAATCACGTCCTTTCCCTCGACAGAGTCACCAAGAAACTCATGTGCCACGATCGGGTTTTTTCCATTGACGATTGTGGAATAATCGCGGCGCTTGTAGAACATACCCATATCTACACCAAGAATGTTGGCGAAGTATACTGCACGTCCCATGGCTCCTTCATCCGGACTTATGATCATGAGGTGATCATTATCAATCTTAAAATCAGGTACAGACTCAATGAGTGCTTTTAAAAACTGGTAGGTTGGCATAAAGGAGTCAAAGCCCTGAATCGGAATGGCATTCTGAACGCGGGGGTCATGAGCATCAAATGTAATAATGTTGGAGACACCCATATTTACGAGTTCCTGCAGAGCCAGTGCGCAGTCAAGCGATTCACGTTTGGTCCGCTTATGCTGGCGGCCCTCATACATAAATGGCATAATGACATTGATACGCCGGGCTTTGCCGGTAGCAGCTGAGATGATGCGCTTTAAATCCTGAAAATGATTGTCCGGGGACATATGGTTCACATGTCCGCTTACGGTATAGGTCAGGCTGTAATTACACACATCGACGATGATAAAAAGGTCGCATCCTCTGACGGATTCCCCGAGAACACCTTTTGCCTCGCCGCTTCCGAATCGAGGACAGGAGCAGTCCACCAGATAGCTGTCCTCCAGATAGCCTTTAAAGGCGATATCCTGGATATCGTGCGTTGGAGTTTTGTGACGGTAGTTGAGAAGATGCTCATGTACCTGTGTCGCAAAAGGAAGGCTGCTTTCAAGAGCAGCAATTTTCAGGGGCGCAACAGGAATTGCTTTATAGAGAGATTCTAAGTTTGGCATAATGACCTCCGGTATATATGTTATCTTATTTGTATGAGCCAGGGGACAAATGGACGTCAGGCTCATTTGTCTGGCAACTCATTTGTATGACACCGGGGTCAAAATGCTTTCTGACCCCAACACCATATTTATATCATTTCAAAGTGTATGAGTCAAGAATAATGTCGAAAATAGAGTAATGATGGAACTGCAATGGTTACTGTCCACTCAAAAAAATCTGTGATTGCATTTTGAGACGTGATTTAGTATGATAGATAGGAATAGGAGGAAGATACAGATATGAGTAAACCGATCGTGGCCATCGTAGGAAGGCCGAATGTAGGAAAATCCACGCTGTTTAATGCCCTGGCGGGAGAAAATATTTCGATTGTTAAGGATACACCCGGTGTAACAAGGGATCGTATCTATGCAGATGTGGAATGGCTGAATTTAACATTTACGTTGATTGATACCGGTGGTATTGAACCGGATACAAGTGATATTATTCTTGCACAGATGAGGGAGCAGGCTCAGATCGCTATTGATACTGCTGATGTAATCATTTTTATGACGGATGTCAGACAGGGGCTTGTGGACTCGGATGCGAAAGTGGCAGACATGTTGCGAAGGTCCAGAAAGCCTGTCGTACTGGTGGTGAACAAGGTTGATCATTTTGCGAAGATGATGCCGGATGTCTATGAATTTTACAATCTGGGCATTGGTGATCCGATTCCCATAGCGGCGAATGCAAAGCTTGGGATCGGCGATATGCTTGATGAGGTGACAAAGCATTTTAACGGGGACGAGATTGAGGAACTGGAGGATGACAGACCCAAGATTGCTGTTGTTGGAAAACCGAATGTAGGAAAATCTTCTATTATAAATAAGCTTTTGGGAGAAAACCGCGTCATCGTATCCAATATTGCGGGCACAACACGCGATGCCATTGATACAGAAATTGTATGGAATGGGAGAGAATACGTATTTATCGATACTGCGGGTCTCAGAAGGAAAAATAAGATCAAAGAAGAACTGGAACGGTACAGCATCATCCGTACGGTGACGGCTGTAGACAGGGCAGATGTGGTAGTTGTGGTGATCGATGCCACAGAAGGAGTGACAGAGCAGGATGCAAAGATCGCAGGTATCGCTCATGAAAGAGGAAAAGGAATCATTGTTGCTGTTAATAAATGGGATGCCATTGAGAAGGATGACAAGACTATTTACAAATATACAAATCAACTTCGGACAACACTGGCTTTTATGCCATACGCTGAGATTATGTTCATTTCAGCTGAGACAGGACAGAGACTTCCTAAACTGTTTGAGAAGATTGATATGGTACTTGAGAATCAGTCGCTGCGTATCCAGACGGGTGTTCTGAATGAAATTATGACGGAGGCGGTGGCATTGCAGCAGCCGCCATCAGATAAGGGAAAGAGGCTGAAGCTTTACTATATTACACAAGTGGCTGTAAAACCGCCTACCTTTGTTATCTTTGTTAATGATAAGCAGCTGACACATTTTTCCTACACAAGGTATCTTGAGAATAAGATCAGAGATACTTTTGGGTTCAGAGGTACATCACTCAAGTTTATATACCGGGAGAGAAAAGAGAAGGAGTGAGTTTATAGTGATTAGATTACTTTGCCTGGCAATCGGATATGTGTGCGGGTTGTTTCAGACCAGTTATATTTATGGAAGGCTGAACGGAATCGATATCCGGGATCACGGGAGCGGGAATGCGGGCACGACAAATATGCTGAGAACACTGGGGTTGAAAGCAGGCCTGATCACATTTGCCGGAGACTGTTTAAAATGTATCCTGGCGGTGGCACTTGCGAGAGCACTTTTTGGGAAAAGCCATGGAGATATTCTGCCGCTTCTGGCTATTTATGCAGCGGCAGGAACGATACTCGGGCATAACTTTCCGTTTTATCTGGGATTCCGGGGAGGAAAGGGCATCGCGGCTACCGCAGGACTGGTACTTTCCTTTAACTGGATTATGTCTGTGTTAGGAATTATTACCTTCTTTACCACCTTCTTTGCAACACATTATGTTTCGCTGGGGTCACTGCTGGTATACGTGGGGATTATGATTGAACTGGTGGTTCTTGGACAGTGCGGCTATTTTCAAATGAGTCAGCCGCATCTTTATGAGCTCTATGCGGTGGGGCTGGTTCTGGCTGTCATGGCATTCTGGAAACATCGTGAAAATATTAAGAGGCTTATGAACGGGACGGAGAGAAAAACCTATCTGTCCTCTAAAAAGAAATAGTCAGGAGGGTGTATTATGGCTAAAATCGGAATTATCGGGGCGGGAAGCTGGGGAACAGCATTGGCGTTGCTTATGCATAATAATGGACATCAGGTTATTGTCTGGTCGATTATTGAGTCTGAAGTGGAAATGCTTAAGACAAAGAGACAGCATGAATCCAAGCTTCCGGGAGTGATTCTTCCGGAAGAAATCGAGATCACAAATAATCTCCAGGAAGCGATGAATCATCGGGATCTTCTGATCCTTGCGGTTCCTTCGCCATTTACGAGAAGTACTGCCCATAGTATGAAGGAGTTTCTGGTGGATGGTCAGAAGGTGGTGAATGTGGCGAAAGGAATCGAGGAGAGTACGCTTTATACGCTTTCAGAGGTTATTGAAGAAGAATTGCCGACAGCTGATGTTGCAGTACTGTCAGGACCAAGCCATGCAGAGGAGGTAGGGAAATGTCTGCCTACTACCTGTGTGGCAGGAGCCCATACAAAGGAAACGGCAGAATACCTTCAGAATCTTTTTATGAGCCCTGTGTTCCGGGTCTATACCAGTCCGGATATGCTGGGAATGGAACTTGGCGGGGCATTAAAGAATGTGATTGCTCTGGCAGCCGGAATTGCAGATGGGCTGGGATATGGAGATAATACAAAGGCGGCACTGATCACACGGGGGATTGCCGAGATAGCCAGACTGGGGATTAAGATGGGAGCGAAGATGGAGACGTTCTGCGGGCTGACGGGAATCGGAGATCTCATCGTAACCTGCGCCAGCGTTCACAGCCGTAACCGTCGTGCAGGATATCTCATGGGTAAAGGGTATACCATGCAGGAGGCTATGGATGAGGTAAAGATGGTAGTAGAAGGTGTCTATTCTGCCAAGGCCGCCATGGGACTGGCAGAGAAATATCAGGTGGAGCTGCCGATCATCAGTCAGGTAAATAAAATACTTTTTGAAGGAAAGAATGCAGCAGAGGCGGTTCGTGAACTTATGCTTCGGGATAAGAAGATTGAACATTATGAACTTCCGTGGGAATAAAGAAAAGGTTGACCTTTTCCTGAAAATGGTGTATATTAAGACACGTAAACCGGTACTTTAATGAGTAAAAGCGTTAAACCGGGAAAGAATGAAGGAAAAGAGGATGAAATTTATGAAGAAAGTATTCGTTACCTTGATGGCTATGGGACTTGCAGTATCCATGCTGGCAGGATGTGGAAGTTCGAAAAAAGAGGAGACTTATCGTGTGGGTATCTGTCAGCTGGTACAGCATGAAGCACTGGATGCAGCGACAAAGGGATTCAAGGATGCACTGACAGAGAAGCTTGGTGACAAGGTTACCTTTGATGAGCAGAATGCATCAGGTGATTCTGCAACCTGTGCAACGATCGTAAATCAATTTGTTTCCGGAGATACCGATCTGATTCTTGCAAATGCGACTCCTGCACTTCAGGCAGCGGCAGCAGCTACGGACGAGATTCCGATTCTCGGAACATCCATTACGGACTATGCGACAGCGCTGGAGATTGAAGACTGGACCGGTGTGACAGGAAAGAACATATCAGGAACTTCAGACCTGGCACCACTTGATGAACAGGCAAAGATGCTTCAGGAGATGTTCCCGGATGCCGAGAATGTAGGCTTGCTCTATTGTTCAGCGGAAGCAAATTCTTCCTATCAGATACGTGTGATCAAGGAAGCACTTGAGGGTATGGGATTTTCCTGCATAGAGCGCAGCTTTGCAGATTCCAATGATATTGCTTCTGTAACTACGCAGTTGGCTTCTGAATGTGATGTCATTTATATTCCTACAGATAACTCTGCTGCATCTAATACAGAGGTTATTAATAATATCTGTCTGCCGGCAGGGGTACCGATCATTGCCGGAGAAGAAGGTATCTGCCGGGGTTGCGGTGTTGCAACTTTATCGATCAGCTACTATGATATCGGTTACAAAGCCGGTGAGATGGCGTATGATATTCTTGTAAATGGCAAAGATGTTTCAGCTATGGAAGTTGAATATGCGCCAAACGTTACAAAGAAATATGTAGCATCCAGATGTGAAGAACTGAATGTTACCGTTCCTGACGGTTATGAGGCAATCGATGAGAGTGCAGAATAATTGACAACGGAGGGAACCGCGAAAGAGAAAAGATCTTTTTCACGGTTCCCTTTCGTATTATACATAACAGGCCTGTGGCGGTACACCCGCCACGGAGTGTTCATAATTTCAGGCATGCTTTTGCTTGCATATTGTTAGTTTTTTTAATATAATCGAAAAGGCGAAAAGTACTTAACAGATTTAGGAGGAACGGATGTGAATATTATTACACTATTAAATGCGATGCCGGGAGCCTGCGCACAGGGACTGATCTGGGGAATCATGGCGATCGGAGTCTACATTACCTACAAGATACTGGACCTGGCAGATCTTACGGTAGATGGAACGATGTGTACAGGAGGGGCTGTGTGTATCATCATGATGATGAACGGGTATTCGGTTGGCCTCTCTTTACTGTGTGCGTTTGCAGCAGGAATGCTGGCAGGTCTGGTAACAGGAATTTTTCATACAGTCATGGGAATCCCGGCAATCCTGTCAGGTATATTGACACAGCTTGGACTGTATTCAGTGAACTTAAGGATTCTGATGGGGAAATCGAATCAGGCACTCAGCGTAGATAAATACGATTTGCTGGTATCTCTTCGTTATGTCAAGGGAGTACCATTCTATCAGAACACGATTTTTATAGTACTTGTTTTTGTGATTGTTATTATCGCAGTACTATACTGGTTTTTTGGAACAGAACTGGGATGTTCAATACGTTCCACGGGATCGAACCCGAATATGTCCCGTGCCCAGGGAATTAATACGGATCTGAGCAAAATGATCGGGCTGATGCTTTCAAACGGGATCGTTGCACTTGCCAGTGGTCTGTATGCACAGTATCAGGGATTTGCAGATGTCAATATGGGGCGTGGTGCCATCGTCATTGGTCTTGCTGCCGTTATCATTGGAGAAGTTGTTTTTGGGAAGATCAGATTAAATTTTGCGTTTAAACTGCTTTCCGTAGCTTTGGGAGCAATCATTTACTATCTGGTACTTCAAATTGTACTCTGGCTGGGACTGAACTCGAATGACCTGAAACTTCTCTCAGCTCTTGTAGTAGGCGTATTCCTGGCGATTCCTCATCTGAAAAGCAAGTATTTCGCGAAGAGAGCGGGAAAGGGAGGGACTGCCAATGCTTAAGATTACAGATGTGAAAAAGACTTTTAATGTCGGAACAATTAATGAAAAAATGGCTCTCAGAGGATTGAATCTGACACTTAACGAGGGAGATTTTGTTACAGTTATCGGCGGGAATGGTGCAGGTAAATCCACCATGCTCAATGCTATCGCAGGCGTGTGGCCGGTGGACGAGGGAAGCATTTTTATCGATGATATCAACGTGACAAAGCTTCCGGAGCATAAAAGAGCGCGTTACCTGGGCAGAGTGTTCCAGGATCCCATGACAGGAACAGCTGCCAGCATGCAGATTGAAGAAAATCTCGCGCTTGCTGCCAGAAGAGGTGAAAGAAGAGGTCTTCGCGCAGGGATTACCCGTGATGAGAGGGAACAGTACAAAGAGAGGCTGAAAATCCTGGATCTCGGTCTGGAGGATCGTCTGACTGCTAAGGTGGGGCTGCTTTCCGGCGGACAGAGGCAGGCATTGACACTACTTATGGCTACCCTGAAGAAGCCGAAGGTACTCCTGCTGGATGAACATACTGCGGCACTTGATCCGAAGACAGCAGCGAAGGTTCTGGATGTAACTGACCGCATTGTTTCACGAGATCATCTGACTACGATTATGATCACCCATAATATGAAGGATGCGATTGCTCATGGCAATCGTCTTGTGATGATGTATGAAGGGCGTATTATCTATGACGTTGCAGGAGAAGAAAAGAGAAATCTGAAGGTTGCAGATCTGCTGGCGAAGTTTGAACAGGTAAGCGGCGGAGAATTTGCAAATGACAGAATGATCCTGGCAAATTAAGACAGAATAAGATAAAACAGAAGGAAGAACAGAGGGACGGATGGTTTCAGGATAGAAATCGGGATCCCTCAGTTCTTCCTTCTGTTTTATAACTATTCAGAGTCCATTCGCAAAATCGCCTCTGCGAGGCTTTCCTTTTGCTCATGTAGGGCTCTCGCCCTATAGATTTATAAAATTTGCCTCTGGTGAGAGGGCTCCCCAAGGCAAATATTTATAAATCTGCATGACTCTGAACAGTTACTTATATTGCGATATGGGAGATTGGTTTATGAGAATGCAGTAAAACGGAATACGAATGATCGGATCATGGTCGGGTGAATGACGAAAATTGTCGAAAATTATCAAATTATTGAAAAAAAAACATTCTGAGTTGTTGAGAATGAATATGTGGTGTGGTATAATAACACCATATAAGCAGAGGTTTGTCCACTTCTGCTCAAAAAAATATGTGTGAAAGGAGGGAGAGGGAGATGCACTTAGTGAAAGATGAAAACGGAAATATCTGCGCGCACGAGCATAGTCATGAACATCCTCATACACACACTTATGAGCACACACATGAGCATAGCCACACGCATGGACATGAAGATGAACATAGCCATACGCATGGACATGAAGATGAGCATGAGCATATGCATGAGGATGGGGGCACATGTGCCGGTGAGAACTGTAATACCTGTGGAGGATGCGGCGGTGAGACAACTGACAGGAATGTGGCGCTGCTGACTTATATGTATCAGCATAACCAGAGTCATGCGGCAGAGCTGGATCAGATGGCTGCCAGACTTTCGCAGGAAGGTATGGTTCAGGCGGCTGAACAGATCCGAAAGGCAGTGGATGAGTATCAGAAGGGAAATATGTACCTGAATCTCGCACTTACTTTTGTGAAGGATCACTAGGAGGATGACTTATGTGTTTGGCTACAGTTTATAATAAATCCCGGGAACCGGACAGTGTGATTCTGCAGTTTGTGAGCAGACTGGAGGTAGATGGGACGACGATTACTCTCACAGATGTCATGGGTGAAACAAGAACAGTTGAAGGAACCATCCGGTCTGTGGATCTGGCGGAGAGTACAGTTGTGATTAACTGCATAGAGTAGCAGTTGAAATGAATATATTTTTACTGATTTAGGAGGCATCACATGGCACACGTAATAGCAGTAGCAGGAAAAGGCGGAGTCGGAAAGACCACATTATGTGGTCTTATGATCGATTATCTGGCAAAGAAGGGTAAAAGCCCGATTCTTGCAGTAGACGCAGATGCAAATTCCAATCTGAATGAGGTATTGGGAGTTGACGTGGAAATGACCCTGGGTGAGATCAGGGAGGAAGTCAGCAGAGCGGAGATGAGTAAGGAGAATCCCATTCCGGCAGGAATGACAAAGGCAGATTATATGGAGTTTATGTTCAGCCGTTGTCTTGCGGAAGAGGATGATTATGATCTGCTGGTAATGGGACGGTCTCAGGGGAAGGGATGTTATTGCTTTGTTAATGGCCTTTTGCAGACTCAGCTGGCGAAGCTTACTCCTCATTATCCATATATTGTCGTGGATAACGAGGCGGGAATGGAGCATATCAGCAGAGGCATCCTGCCAAAGGTGAATACATTTATTCTTGTCAGTGACTGCTCCAGAAGAGGAGTTCAGGCGGTTGGACGTATTGCAGAATTGATTAAAGAGTGTGACATGAAACCGGATTCCGTCGGCCTGATCATAAATCGTGCTCCGAACGGAGAATTGAACGAAGGTACAAAGGAAGAAATTGAAAAACAGGGACTGAAGCTTCTGGGCGTTGTGCCGCAGGATACGAATGTCTATGAATATGACTGTGATGGCAGACCTACTGTGGACCTTCCGGATTCATCACCTGTCAGAAAAGCACTGTATGATATTCTGGAGCACATTTTTGTTGAATAAGTTCATAGTCCTCTTGCTTCGGCAGGAGGATTAAAAAAAAGAAACATATCCCATGGGGGCGGATGGGATAAACAGTTACAACCAGCCCGTAAATGTAACCCAAATAGAAGGAGGTTTATAATGGGAAATTTTAAATTAACGACGGTAGAAGAATTTGAAGCAGCTACCGCGAAATTGCTTGAGACAGGCAAAAAAGTAGGGGCAGATGCCTGGCAGTACAGAGTTGCTAATCAGACACCACATTGTAAATTTGGTGAGCAGGGTGTCTGCTGTAGAATCTGTTCGATGGGACCATGCCGTATTACACCGAAGGCACCAAGAGGAATCTGTGGATGTGATGTACATGGTATCGTAGCCAGAAATTACCTGAAATTTACAGCCGGTGGTTCAGCTACACATTCCGATCACGGACGTGAGATCTGCCATACCCTTTACTGTGCAAAACCGGAAGGACCTTACAAGGTAAAGGATCCTGAGAAACTGATCCGCATCGCAAAGGAGTGGGGTGTAGAGACAGAAGGAAAGGATATCTATGATCTTGCTCATGAAGTGGCAGTGCTTGGACTGGGAGAATACGGAAAGGTATTCGGACATCAGAATTTCTTGAAAAGAGCTCCGCAGCATACACAGGATATCTGGGAGAGAGAAGAGATCGCTCCCCGTGCGATCGACAGGGAGGTTTCCTGTTCCTTACATATGGCACATATGGGATGCTCTTCCAAGCCGGAAGCATTGATCAGACAGTCCTTACGTTCCGGACTTTCTGATGGATGGGGTGGATCCATGGCAGGTACAGAGTTCTCGGATGTACTGTTTGGTACACCGAAGCCGATCGAAACAGAGGCGAACCTGGGTGTTATGGAAAAGGATAATGTAAATATCGTTGTTCATGGACATGATCCTTCACTTTCCGAGATGATTTGTGAATATGCAGATGATCCGGAGATGATCGCATATGCAAAATCAAAAGGCGCAAAGGGCATCACTGTATCCGGTGTCTGCTGTACTTCCAATGAAGTGGCTATGCGTCGCGGTATCCCGATGGCAGGTAACTTCCTGCAGCAGGAGAATGTTGTGCTGACCGGTGCATGTGAGGCGATCGTTGTCGATGTACAGTGTATCTTCCCTGCACTTGGCCCTCTGAGCAAATGCTTCCATACAAAATTTGTCACCACATCTCCGATCGCTCAGATGCCGGATTCTGAATTTATCAGATTCAATGCAGAGACAGCAGATGAGAATGCAAAGGCAATCGTGAAGATGGCAATCGATAACTTTGAAAACAGAAATCCGGATCTGGTATATATTCCGGATATGAAGCAGAAGGCAACGGTTGGTTATTCTGTAGAAGCAATCGTGAAGACTCTGGATGGCGTTACCAACTCTCAGGTAGATGAGACAGGAACGACAAAACCGCTGATTGAGTGTATCACATCCGGTGTTATCCGTGGTGCAGTTGCTATGGTTGGATGTAACAATCCAAGAGTAAGACCTGATTCCGCACATATTGAACTGATGAAGAAGCTGATTGCAAATGATATTGTTATCGTAGCTTCCGGATGCTCCGCACAGGCTGCAGCAAAAGCAGGACTGATGGACAAAGAAGCAAAAGAGCTCTGCGGCGCAGGGTTGAAGAGAGTATGTGAACTGGCTGATATCCCGCCTGTACTGCATATGGGATCCTGTGTTGATATTTCCCGTATGATGGTACTCGTTGCTGAGCTTGCAAAGGATTCCGGCCTGAACATTTCACAGCTTCCGGTTGTAGGATGTGCTCCTGAGTGGATGTCTGAGAAGGCTGTTTCCATCGGTAACTATGTAGTTGCTACCGGACTGGATACTTTCCTGGGTGTAGATCCTTATGTATCCGGTTCCACTGAGGTGACTGAACTGCTGACAAACGGACTCAGAGACTGGGTTGAGGCAGCATACACAGTTGAAAAGGATATCGATAAACTGGGCGATGCGATGATCGCAAGAATCGAAGAAAAGAGAGATGCTCTCGGAATTTAATAAGATCCGGCAGCCCCCCTGCTTTTGTAGTATAAACATATAGGCGGGGGATATGCCTTTGAGAAAATAAAGTAAAGGATGAATCACTATGAAAATTGCAGTAACCGGAAAGGGAGGCGTAGGTAAAACAACTTTTGCCGCCACGCTTGCAAGATTATACGCGGAAGAAGGCAAAAATGTTCTCGCGGCTGATGTAGACCCGGATGCAAATTTAGGTCTGGCACTCGGATTTCCAGAGGAACTGCTGGACAGTATTGTACCTATCACAAAGATGAGAAAGCTGGTGCAGGAACGCACCGGTGCCAACGATGACAATAAGTTTTATAAGATCAATCCCAAGGTGGATGATATTCCTGATACCTACTCCAGAACGTATAACAAAGTAAAGCTTCTGGTGCTTGGAACAGTAGATACTGCCGGCAGCGGATGTGTATGTCCGGAACACGTGATGTTAAAGCGGATCATCAACCATCTGGTACTTCGAAGTAATGATGTGGTGATCATGGACATGGAAGCAGGACTGGAGCATCTGGGAAGGGGTACAACTGCAGGGATGGATCAGTTTGTTGTGGTGATCGAGCCTGGCGCCAGAAGCATTCAGACCTATAAGAATGTAAAACGGCTTGCCGAGGGACTGGGTGTGAAGCAGGTTCGTGTTGTAGCAAACAAGGTACGGAACGAAATGGATGAAGAATTTATTAAATCCAGAATTCCGGCAGAAGATCTTTTAGGATTCGTTCATTATAATGAAGAGGTCATTGACGCGGATCGCCAGGGGAAGTCCCCGTTTGATTTCAGCGAGCAGGCAGTCAGTGAAATTATGAAAATCAAAGAAAAAATTGATAAATCAAATATCTGATTGGAGGTATTAACAGTGACATTATTTGATGTTGTATTTAGTGGAAATGATACCGTATACGGTTTGACCGAAGGCGCCATTAACGACGCGATCGCAAAGCATGGCGCAGATAAAGCAATTGCTTTTCCGGATACCGCATACAGCCTGCCATGTTACTATGGCGTAACAGGTACAAAAGTTTCAACGCTTGGCGAGTTGAAAGATGCGCTGGGAGTTGTTAAGACTCTGATGACAAGAGAGAAACGTCTGAATGACGCTTTCATGTCAGGTGTGGCAACTGCTCTTTGTGCAGAGTTCATTGAAGTTCTGAAATATATGGATGGCGCTGCTCCTTATGAAGCACCCTGCTACGGACATCTGGGAGATGCCATCATCCGTGAGCTTGGTGTACCCCTTGTAACAGGCGATATTCCGGGTGTAGCAGTTATCCTTGGTGCTGCTCCTACCGCACAGGAAGGTGTTGACCTGGTAAAGAGCTACCAGGCACAGGGTATCCTGGTAACGCTGGTAGGCGGAATCATTGATCAGTGTGAAGAACTGGGATATAAGACAGGTGCAAATGTACGTGTGATCCCTCTTGGAAAAGATGTTACAAGCGTTATCCATGTAGTATCTGTTGCAGTCAGAGCAGCCCTGATCTTCGGCAATATCCAGCCGGGTGATGCAGCAGGCCTGATGAAGTATACTTTTGAGCGTGTGCCGGCATTTGTAAACGCATTTGCTCCGCTTGATCCGGTAATCGTGGCATGTGGCGCTGGTGCTATCGCACTGGGCTTCCCGGTAATTACAAACGAGGAAACCTTCCGTGTACCGAAGAGCCTGATCGTTCAGAAGGATGTTTCCAAATTCAATGCAACTTCTCTGGAAGCCAGAGATATTAAGATTAAGATTACAAACATTGACATTCCGGTTGCTTTTGCATCTGCTTTCGAGGGTGAGATCATCCGCCGCGGTGATATGCAGGTAGAGTTTGACGGCTCCAGAGTAGACTGCTGTGAGCTCGTACTTGCAAAAGAAGCAAGTGAGATCGAAGATCATAAGATCGAAGTGATCGGTCCTGACATTGATGAAATGGAAGTGGGAAGCAAGCAGAGTATTGCATATGTGGTAGAAGTTGCCGGAAAGAATATGCAGGCAGATTTTGAGCCGGTATTTGAGCGTAAGTTCCACGCTTACTTAAACTGTATCGAAGGTATCATGCATACAGGACAGCGCGATATGATTCGTGTCCGTATCAGTAAAGATGCTTACGCAGCAGGATTCAGAGCAAAACACATCGGTGAAGTGCTCTATGCTAAGGTGAAGAGTGAGTTTGCAGCAGTTGTTGACAAATGCCAGGTTAAGATTTATACAGATCCGGCAGAGTGTACAAGGATCCGCCACGAGGTAGCTATGCCTCTGTTTGATAAACGTGATGAGAGACTTATGACTCTGACAGATGAAGGTGTAGATGTATACTACAGCTGTATCATGTGTCAGGCATTCTCACCATCTCACGTATGTGTTGTAACTCCTGAGAGACTCGGACTTTGCGGTGCCGTTTCATGGCTGGATGCAAAGGCAACTCATCAGCTGGATCCGGAGGGACCATGTCAGGTCATCACAAAAGAGAGAGTCATTGATGAGAGAATCGGTGAGTACGAGGATGTAAACGAGGCAGTTCGTAAATTCTCCCAGGGTGCTCTGGAGGATGTTTCCCTGTATTCGATCATCGAGAAGCCGATGACATCCTGCGGATGCTTTGAGTGTATCTGCGGAATTGAGCCATTGTCAAATGGTGTATGTATTGCAAACCGTGAGTATGCAGGCATGACTCCGATCGGTATGACATTCCCGGAACTGGCTTCCATGACAGGCGGTGGTGTACAGACACCTGGATTCATGGGACATGGTAAACATTTCATCGCTTCCAAGAAGTTTATGAAGGCTGAGGGCGGTATTGAGAGAATCGTATGGATGCCGAAGGACCTGAAGGATCAGGTTGCGGAAAGATTAAATGCAACGGCTAAAGAACTCTATGGTATTGACAACTTTGTTGATATGATCGGTGATGAGACGATTGCGGAAGATCCGGAAACATTACTCGCATTCCTGGAGGAAAAGGGACATCCGGCACTTAGCATGGAACCGATGATGTAAGTATGAGAAGCAAAACAGTACTCGGATAAAACCGGGTGCAGCATGGGGTCAAATGTTTTTGACCCCAACATCATAATCTCTATGTATCACAAAACGTGTTACCCGACATCTGGTGAACAGTAAACAGAAAATTGGAAAATCCCGTTACTATTCACGGAGTGAACAGTAACAAAATTTCAGATACCCCGGGGTTTTTCGTTGATTTTTACAGATGACTGTTGTAAAATATCTGTATATTCTGGATTTTTATGAGCGCATAAGCGCGAAGGAATCTGAAGATGTCCGGGATGCAAACGCTTTTTGAGTCCGGCATCACATGTTATAACAGTCATAAGATATGAAGGAGGATATTTTAAAATGCCATTTACAGCAAAATCAGGAAAGTTCAATGCCAGTATCAATACTGTTGAAATTGGCTGCGGAGAAAAAGCAGTGAAAATTGGTGGAGAGAATGTACTGCCATTATATTCTTTTGATGCACCAATCGAAAATGCACCAAAGGTAGGTATCGAAATCACAGATTTCGGTATGGAAAATGAACTTGACTGTGTGAAGAAGTACTATGAAGGATGCGAGACGATCGCAGATATCGCAAAAAAGGCAGCTTCCTTTGAAGGTGTTGACTTTTTATGTTTCCGTATGGAAGGCGGAGATCCGAACGGAGCAAACAAATCCACAGAAGAATTGATTTCCATGTTAAAAGAAGTTGCAGAGGCTGTTGATCTTCCTATCGCAGTAGCAGGATGCAAGAATGCAGAGAAGGATGCAGAACTTCTTTCCAAAGCTGCAGAAGCACTGGATGGAAAAAATGCAATGTTACTGGCAGCAAAAGAAGAGAACTACAAGACAGTAGGTGCAGCAGCAGGACTTGCGTACAAACAGATCGTAGGGGCAGAGTCAGCTGTAGATATCAACCTGGCTAAGCAGTTAAACGTACTGATCGGACAGCTGGGTGTAAACAGCAAGAGTGTTGTCATGAACGTAGGTACTGCAACAGCAGGTTATGGATTCGAGTATGTGGTTTCAACAATGGACCGAGTAAAAGCAGCAGCATTGTCACAGAATGATGCAAATCTGCAGATGCCAATCGTAACTCCTGTAGCGTCAGAAGTATGGGCAGTAAAAGAGGCTATGGCTACTGAAGCTGATGTTCCAGAGTGGGGAGATCAGGAAGAGCGCGGAATCGATATGGAGATTGAAACTGCTATGGCAGTGATCGCAGCAGGTTCCAACGCAGTTATCCTGAAACACCCGACATCGATCGCAACCATCTCAAATCTGGTTAAAGAGTTAGTCTAATTGCTACAAAAGGAGGATTATTGAATTATGGCACTTAAAGGTCTTGATATTTTTAAATTATCACCAAAGAAAAACTGTAAAGAGTGTGGATGTCCGACCTGTATGGCATTTTCTATGAAAGTAGCTCAGGGTTCTATGGACGTCAGCGCATGCCCGCATTTTGCACCGGATGCTCTTGCAAAGCTGTCAGCAGCAACAGAGCCTCCAATGAAGACGATCAAAGTAGGTGCAGGAGATGCAGAAATGACGCTCGGAGGAGAGACTGTACTGTTCCGTCATGAGAAAACATTTGTCAGCAAGACAAGATATGCAGCTGCAGTATGCAACTGTATGGATGATGCAGCAGTAGATGCAAGACTTGCTGAGGTGGCAAAGGTTGACTATGAGCGTATCGGTGAAAGAATGTTCGTAGAGATGTTATATGTGAACTATTCACCGGAAGGAAACGGCGATTATGTAGAACTGGTAAAGAAAGCAGCAGCTACCGGCCGTGTCCTGATCCTTGGATGTAAAGATGTTGAACTGGCAAAGGCAGCTCTTGCAGTATGTAAAGACGGAAAACCGGTATTAAACGGTGCAGATGCTTCTAATTATGAAGCAATGAACGCTGTTGCATCAGAGGCAGGTGTTGTTCTCGGTGTAAGCGGTGCAGATCTTTCTGAGATTCATGATACCGTTGAAAAATTGGAAGCACTTGGAAACAAGAACCTTGTAATTGACGTTACAGGAGAGAACGCAAAGGATACCTTTGCAAATGCAGTACAGCTTCGTAAGGCAGCACTGAAAGATGGCGACAGAACCTGTGGTTATCCATCCATCGTTAATACTGCAAAGATCGCTATGGGTGATGCTCATAAGCAGGCAGCACTGTTGTCTCTGTTTACCATGAAATATGGTTCTATTGTAGTAGCAGAGAAGATCGGCTATGCAGAAGCACTTCCTCTGTACGGTCTGCGTCAGAACCTGTTCACAGATCCGCAGAAACCAATGAAGGTTGAACCGGGTATCTATCCTCTGAACGGAGCAGATGAGAATTCCATCTGTCTGACAACGGTAGACTTTGCACTTACTTACTTCCTGGTATCCGGAGAGCTGGAGCGTTCAGGAGTACCTGTTAACCTGATCATCAACGATGCGGGCGGTCTTTCTGTACTGACATCCTGGGCAGCAGGAAAATTCTCTGCAACTACCATTGCTAAATTCTTTGAGGAAGCAAAGATTGAAGAGAAGGTTAAGAGCAGAAAGCTGATCATCCCTGGAAAAGTAGCTGTATTGAAGGGTGAGATTGAAGCAAAACTGCCGGGCTGGGAAGTTATCATTGCTCCTAACGAGGCAGTACAGCTTGTTAAATTCATGAAAGATTTTGCGTAATGAAATAAAATGAAAAGGAGAATAAACAATGGCTAAATTTGTAACAATTGGTGAAAGAATCCACTGTATTTCCCCTGTTATCCGTAAGGCTATGGCAGAAAGAGACCCGGAGCCGATCCTGAAAAGAGCAAAAGAGCAGTTAGACGCAGGTGCTACTTATCTTGATGTAAACATCGGACCGGCAGAGAGTGACGGAGAAGATCTGATGAAATGGGCAGTTAAACTGCTGCAGGAGAACTTTGATAATGTTCCTCTGGCACTGGATACAGCGAATACAAAAGCAATCGAAGCTGGTATCTCTGTATACAACAGAAGCAAAGGAAAACCAATCGTAAACTCTGCAGATGCAGGCGGACGTATTGAGAACATTGACCTGGCTGCTGCAAACGATGCAATTGTTATCGCACTTTGCTCTGCAGAAGGTATCGCAGCTGATAATGACGAGCGTATGATGCACTGCCAGAACATGCTTGAGAGAGGTCTTGAGCACGGTATGGAGGCAGAGGATCTTTGGTTCGATCCGTTATTCCTGGTTGTTAAGGGAATGCAGGACAAGCAGATGGACGTTCTGGAAGCTATTAAAATGTTCTCAGAGATGGGGCTGAATTCTACAGGAGGTCTTTCAAATAACTCAAATGGCATGCCGAAGCACATCCGTCCGATCATGGATTCTGCTTTAGTTGCTATGGCTATGATGCAGGGACTGACTTCTGCAATCGTAAATCCATGTGATCTGCGTTTGATGGAAACAATCAAATCCTGTGATGTATTCAAGGGTAATACCCTGTATGCAGATTCCTATCTGGAGATCTGATAAATGTATAAGGTTACTTTTAAGTTTGAAAACAGCGAAGATATTACAGTCTTCGCTGCTTTCGGTGAAAGCCTTCTTGAGGTAGCGAGAAAAACAAATGTAGCTATCGATGCACCGTGTTCTGGAAATGCATCTTGCGGAAAATGCAGAGTGAAGCTCATTGGTGGAGAATTAGAATCAAAAAAGACGCGTCATATCAGTGATGAAGAATATGAAGCGGGATGGCGTCTTGCCTGTGTCAGTACGATTAGCGCAGATGTGGAGGTACTGGTGCCGGATATTGCCTCCGCTTACAGGAGCCGTATGAAAGTGGCAGATCTTTCATCACCGGACGAGATAAAGATTTTTGACGATATCAAGGCGTCTATCGCAGAAGCTGGTATTGAACTGAAAAATAATCTTGAAGTAACAGAACTTTCCATGGATGTACCTACATTGGATGATACCATGCCGGATAATGAGAGGTTCACCCGTGCAATAAAGGCAGCTACAGGAATGGACAGAGTGAAACTGCCCTATTCTGTGCTGAAGAAACTGCCGGATGTGCTGCGTACATCAGATTTTCATGTAAAGACGGTTCTTCGCAGGACATCTAAGGATATTTTTGTATACGATATCTTCCCGGCTTCTGATGAAGTAGTGGTTGCCGGAGCTGCTATTGATATCGGGACTACTACAGTATCTGCCATACTGATCAATATGCTGGACGGTTCAATTTTGGCAAAGGGATCATCAGGGAACGGGCAGATCCGTTACGGTGCGGATGTTATTAACAGAATCATCGAATCTGATAAGCCGGGCGGAAAGGAAAGACTGCAGAAGGCTGTGATTGATGAAACGATCAATCCCCTGTTGCATACAATGTGCTGTCAGGCAAAAATCACAAAGAGAAATATCTACAGGATGTGCGTAGCAGGAAACTCTACGATGAATCATCTGCTGATGGGTATTAATGCCAATCCTCTGCGCATGGAACCGTATATCCCAACCTTTTTTAAGACAAATTCTCTGTTTGCACAGGATATCGGTATTGACGTGAATCCGGATGCGCATATTATCGTGGCACCTAACATTGGAAGCTATGTGGGTGGTGATATCACAGCAGGTGCGTTTGTCAGCATGATCTGGAATAAGCCTGAGTTTTCACTGTTTATAGACCTTGGAACCAATGGAGAGATCGTATTCGGAAATTCCGATTTTCTCATGAGCTGTGCCTGCTCTGCCGGTCCGGCCTTTGAAGGCGGCGATATCAGCTGTGGTATGCGTGCTACGGATGGTGCGATTGAAGCCTGCACGATCGATCAGGAAACCATGGAGCCTGCACTTACCATTGTAGGAGCAGAAGGAACAAAACCGATCGGTATGTGTGGTTCCGGCATCATTGATGTGATCAGTGAATTGTTCCGTTGCGGAATTATTGATCCCAAGGGAAAATTTGTCCGTGAAGGGAAACGGATAAAGAGAGACGCCTACGGAATGGGAAGTTATGTACTTGCCTTTGAAAATGAGGCGGATTCTGTCAAGGATGTCGAGATCACAGAGGTAGATATTGACAATTTCATCCGTGCAAAAGGGGCAATCTTCTCAGCGATTCGTACCATGTTGTCATATTGTGATTTTGATATTTCCATGATTGAGAATGTTTATGTGGCAGGTGGCATCGGAAGCGGTATCAATATGGAAAATGCGATCAATATCGGTATGTTTCCGGATGTGCCGATTGAAATGTACCACTACATAGGAAATTCTTCACTGGCCGGAGCCTACGCAATGCTGTACTCCACAGAATCAGAGAGAAAGGTCTATGAAGTGGCACAGAATATGACTTATATAGAATTAAGTGCGATTCCTCAGTATATGGACGAATTTGTAGGAGCGTGTTTCCTGCCGCACACGGATCTGTCGCTGTTTCCGAACCGGTAGCGACAGACAAAGTCTGACATCCCGGGCATAATGTACATCTTGAAGCAGATATGGCAGGTTTTTGTTAACAGTGAATGCCTGTTATATTTCTGATGAGAGAGCAGTAAGAAATAGATGATAAAGGAGTACCCCAATGAATATTGAGTACGAAAAAGACAACAAAGAGCGTATTCCCTTTGAACATTATCTGGCGGAGTTTCAGAAAATGGATCCGATAGAAGCGTCAGGACGTACAGGAATTCCATATGATGAGAAGTCCCGTACCTTTCAGCTGCGAATGATGCAAAAGTCTTATTTCATTACCTGGCCTGACTTTACGGTAAGGAAGGAGGATGCATCAGATACTTCCTATGGAGCACTGGAGTCAGAGATCGCAGCAAAGATTATTGCGATTCGTTTCCTTACCAGAGGGGTGTCGGCACTTGGCACCGGAAAGTTCCTCACCTATCGGGAAGTACCATGGGGCGAAGTATATTTCCGGCAGTTTCAGGGGCGCTGTATGATGCGTCTGGCATACGGTTTTGGATCGAAGACAGAGCTGTTTCAGAAGCAGATGGAAAAGATCGGCGCGAAAAGACTGGATCTGGGAGATATCTCTTATGAATTTGAATTTGTCAATGATTACTTTGTACGCTTTATCCTGTGGGAAGGAGATGAAGAATTTCCGCCTTCCTCTCAGATACTCTTTTCGGATAACTTCCCGTTATCCTTTGAGGCGGAAGATCTGGCAGTAGTAGGGGATGTGTCAATTGGCACATTAAAAAAGCTGTAACTGTATCAATATGGAGAGAGGCATACATGAGCAAAAGGTGAGTCCCAAAGAGTCAATTTTGCGAATGGGCTTTGAAAAGTTACAAAAAGCTATAGATCTGGAGGTATGATATTATGGGTTTTTCAACAGTACCATGTAATGAGTTTGTAGAAGTGCTGGCTTCTAAGGCTCCGGTTCCTGGAGGCGGCGGTGCTTCCGCACTTGTAGGAGCCATCGGAACGGCGCTTGGAAACATGGTAGGCAGCCTTACGGTTGGAAAGAAGAAATATGCAGATGTGGAAGAAGAAATGTATGCACTGAAGGCGAAATGTGACAAGCTTCAGGCAGAGCTTCTGAGGCTGATTGAAAGAGATGCGGAGGTATTTGAGCCGCTTTCAAAGGCTTATGGTATGCCGAGAGAGACGGAAGAAGAGAAGGCGGAAAAGGCGAGAGTGATGGAGATCGTTCTGAAGGATGCCTGCTCTGTACCGATGGAAATCATGGAGAAATGCTGTGAAGCGATCGATATCATTGCGGAGTTTGCAGTAAAAGGTTCAGCACTGGCCATCAGTGATGCAGGTGTAGGTGCAGCGTTCTGTAAGGCAGCCTTAGAGGGTGCTTCTCTGAATGTGTACATTAACACAAAATCCATGAAAAACAGAGAATATGCAGAAGAACTGAATAAAAAAGCCGATGCAATGCTGGCAGAGTATCCAAAGAAAGCAGAAGAGATCTTTAACAGTGTACTGGGAAGATTAAAATAGGGAGGCGTACCATGGCAAAACAGTTATTAGGAAAAGAAGTAGTTGCAGCTTTAAATGAGCGTATTATGGCAAAGGTTGCAGAGTTGAATGAAAAAGGAATTAAACCGACACTTGGAATCGTCCGTGTGGGTGAAAATGAAAGTGATCTTTCCTATGAAAGAGGTGCCACAAAACGCTGTGAAAAGCTTGGGGTAGAGTTTAAAAAATATCTCCTTCCGGCTGATGCAACACAGGAGCAGGTTCTGGCGGTAATTGATGAAGTAAACAAGGATGCTTCTGTTCATGGTGTACTGCTGTTCCGTCCGCTTCCAAAGCATCTGAATCAGAATGAGATCGAGCAGGCGCTTGATCCTGCAAAAGATGTGGACTGCATGACAGACGGATCAATGTCAGGAGTATTCACAGGCAAGGATCTTGGATATCCACCATGTACACCGCAGGCATGTATGGAGATTCTTGATTATTATGGAATTGACTGTACCGGGAAAAAAGCGGTTGTTGTAGGCCGCTCACTGGTCGTTGGAAAGCCGGCAGCCATGATGCTGATCAAGAAAAATGCAACGGTAACCGTATGTCATACAAGAACAGTAGATATGCCCTCTGTTGTAAAAGAGGCTGATATCGTGATCGTTGCGGCAGGTCGTGCAGGTGTTGTGGATGATACCTATGTGAGACCGGGACAGATTGTTATTGATGTAGGAATTAATGTAAATGCAGAAGGAAAGCTCTGTGGTGATGTGGACTACGCAAAAGTAGAGCCGATCGTAGAGGCAATTACACCTGTTCCGGGAGGAGTGGGAAGTGTTACCACTTCTGTACTGGTAGGGCATGTCGTAGAGGCAGCTGCAAAAGCAAATAAATAACAGAATGATCATCTGTATGAAAACCGTCGGCTCTATAGGAGCCGGCGGTTTTTATGTGGTTTTCGCTTCGATGCGCTCACAAGCCTTCTGTAATCCTTTTGGTACAAAAACCATCTGTAATCATTCTGGTATGTCAAGCATTTTTGAAAATGTCCCAAAA
>UQCM01000020.1 GCA_900539525.1 uncultured Blautia sp. | reverse complement strand
AAAAGAAATATGGCTCTGGGATATAAATCCCAGAGCCGCTTTGTCTACAGTCTGAGAGCTCTCACCTCAGGGTGAGAGCTCTTTGTGATTAGCTGAGGTGGGCTTGCCCACTTTGTTACTTGCTTCTTGCGTTTTTCATACTGTCTGTGGTATAATGACATAGAAACGAAACAAAAATGTAAAAGATAGGTAATAATTATGAAAAAAATAAAGTTTGGAATTTCTGTAATATTGTGTGTTATGTGTTTGTGGGGTGGAGTGCTTCTGCGTACGGAAGCTGCCCCCGGATTCAATCTGCTGAAGCAGGTTTCGGTAAAAAGTACACCTGCCGGAACATGGGTGAGAAGCAGCCGGGGATACCGGTACCGCTTAAGCGGCACCGGAACCTATGCCAGAGGAACCTGGCTGAACAGGAAAGGAAAAATCTATTACGTTGATAAAAACGGATTTCGTGTTACGGGACTGAAAAAATATAAAGGTAATTATTATTTTCTGAATGCAAAAGGTGTTCTGAAGCTGAGATGGAAAACACTGAAGGGAAAACGGTATTATTTTTCTGAGCGGACAGGTGCGGCGCTGACGGGATGGAAGAATATCGGAAGCGACCGTTATTATTTTGATGAGTCGGGTGTGATGCAGAAGAACTGCTGGGTAAGTGACTGTTATCTCGGACCGGATGGGATTATGGTCAGAGATACGATCGTGGATGGATATTATGTGGATGCTGATGGCCGAAAAACCGATGTGGCACTGGAGGACGGGGAGCCGGAGGAGACACTGTCAGGCTATATTTTTGTGGGAGATTCGAGGACAGTCGGACTGCAGAATACGGTAGGAGGTGACCATACCTATATTGGAAAGGTGGGCGAAGGATATCAGTGGCTGAGTACGACGGGGATAAGACTGCTGAAAAAAGCGCTGAAAAAGGAGCCGCAGTCCAGGGTGATCATCAATCTGGGGGTAAACGATCTGGCGAATATCGGTAATTATCTTTCTGCTTATCAGAATCTGATCGTCACCTACCCTCAGGCCAGATTTTACTTTATGTCTGTAAATCCCATTGAAACAAAGCTGGCCAGGGCAAACGGGTATAATACTTCTCTTGTTAATAATCAGACGATTGAGAACTTTAATGCAAGTCTGCGTGCAGCATTTCCGGGGGCTTATCTGGACTGCTATTCCTATCTTCTGAACCAGGAGCTCATCCAGAACAAAAAGGCCGGTGTCGGAACCGTAGACGGCATCCATTATAAAACGAATGTATACTGGGCGATTTATAACTTTGTTATTTCTGCCACAGGATGAACGTGTCAGTACACTAGTATGATCCACCCTAAATACCGTACTGTTTCGGTGAGGATGCTTTTTCGAGAGTGCAGTTGTAAAAACGCAGGCGTAGCCCGTCAGAGTCCATTCGCAAAATCATTATATTTCCATCACAATTGTGTCGTATAATGTGCCATGTAAGAAAAAGGTAACTGAAGGAGAGAAAGCAGTTACCGGAAAGGAGGAATGGGGAAGCAGGCTTCCCGTAAGAACATGGCAACGGTATATTTACATATTGGAACGATGAAGACCGGAACATCTGCGCTGCAGAGGTTTTTGGACGATAACAGAGAATATCTGGAAAGTCAGGGATATGTTTATCCGAGAATGAAACAGGGTCTGCCTGCAGACTACTTTTTTCGAAATGGTCACTTTCTGGTATATTCTTTTGACAGAAAAAAGACGTTAGACGTCCTGGAGGTATTTGAAGGTGCCCTGGAACAACTCGCCGGGCTGGCAGGGGAGTATGAAAATATCATTCTTTCAGATGAGGTGATCTGGCATTGCTCTGCAAGAGATCCTGAATTCTGGAGAAAAATATCTGAAGAGTTTCAGAAAATAAACTGCAGGATAAAAGTCATCCTGTATTTACGCAGACAGGATACTTATATGGAATCCCTGTACAATCAGGCAATCAAATCCGGAAATATGCTGGTGAGAGATTTTGACGATTACGTACAGGGCAGAGCAGTTAAATATTTTTCCTTTCACTACTATGAAGGTGTAAGGAATATCGAAACATATATCGGGAAAGAGAACATATCCATCCGTGTATATGATAAGGAGCAGCCTGGTAATACGGAAAATTCCCTGTTCTCGGATTTTCTGAATGAAATCGGGCTGTCTTTTGATGAAAACTATCATGTTGAGCAGCCGGTGAAAAACCCGGGACTTCAGGGGAATTATATTGAAATTAAACGGATCATAAACAGTCTTCCGGAATATAGAGAGACAGGGAATTTTATGGCACGACCCCTTGTCGCGGCAAGCAGGGCAAGAGCAGGAGATCAGTTAAAAGAGAACAATCATTTTTTTACAATGGAAAAGAGAAAAGAATTTCTTGCAGAATTTGAAGAAGGAAACAGAAAGCTGGCCAGAGAATATCTTGGAAGAGAGGATGGAAGTCTTTTTGATGAACCATCGGAGGAATCAGAGGTCTGGGAAGTAAATGAAGAGCTTCTGTATCAGGATATCATTCTTGCGACAGCAGAAGTATTCTGTATGCAGGAAAAGGAACTGCGGGAATTGAAAGATAGAATATGCAGACTGGAGGAGGCAGAGAGAATAAGAGCCGGCAGGTGGATCCGCAGAATTTACCGGGGATTCAAGGCCTTTATGAAAAAATATCCTGCTGTAGAAGGCGGTAGTAAGTAAAAACAGGTGTGTAGGTTGTTGATGAAGAGAATGTGCATTCGCGATTCAAACGTCAACAGATTACACACCTGTTTTAAAATGTTACTGTTCACTCCGTGACCAGTAACACGCTTCGCGATGCACAGATATGATGCATTCTGCATCATATCGCGCTACTACTCTCGGATTTTCTGTGACTTTCGCTACGCTACACTCACAGAAAACACCTCGAACTGACAGACGTGTGAACTGTAATCTTAAAATCACTTCTTTTATTTGAAAACTGCTATTAAGTATGCTATTCTATAGAGTAACGAAAATGGCGGGATCCGGCATGAGATGTGATGCCTGTATGAACTGTCAAAATGGAGGTAACATACCATGAAACTGATTAAGTTGCTGGAAAGATTGGAATATGAGTGTATAAATGGCAGTCTTGATGTGGATGTTAAGGATGTCATCAATGATTCAAGAAAGGTAAGTGACGGTTCCCTGTTCATCTGTATCAGGGGAGCCGTGTCTGACGGCCATAAATATGTGCCCGATGTAATTGCAAAAGGTGCAAAGGTGCTGGTAGTAGAGAAGCGGGTGGAAGCTCCGGAAGACATTACCGTTATCAGGGTGGAAGACAGCCGCTATGCAATGGCGCTGATTTCTGCCGCTTATTATGATTATCCGGCCAAGAAGCTGAAGGTCATCGGCATTACCGGAACGAAGGGAAAGACGACGACTACCTATATGGTAAAGTCTATTCTGGAGTCTGCGGGACATAAGGTGGGGCTGATCGGTACGATTGAGGCGATCATCGGCGATGAAGTCATTCCTGCAAAGAACACAACACCGGAATCCTGCACGATTCAGGAATATTTCCACCGGATGGTGGAAGCGGACTGTGATTGTGTGGTAATGGAAGTTTCTTCGCAGGGACTGATGCTTCACCGGACGGCAGGGATTCCTTTTGAGATTGGAATTTTTACGAATATCCAGCCGGATCATATCGGTCCTGCAGAGCATGACAGCTTTGAGGACTATATGCACTGCAAGGGCCTGTTATTCCGGCAGTGTAAGCTTGGAATCGTCAATGCGGATGATGAGCATCTTGAACAGGTGCTGGAAGGCCATACCTGTCAGGTGGAGACCTTTGGATTTTCAGAGAAGGCAGATCTGCGTGCGGAGAATGCCCATATGGTGACAGGCCCGGGCTATCTGGGCATTGACTATCATGTGGCAGGGCTTCTCGACATGGATGTGGAAATTGATATACCGGGCAAATTCAGCGTCTATAATTCCCTGACCGCCATTGCTATCTGCAGACATTTTGGCGTAAAGGAATCAGACATCATCGAAGCACTGAAGAAGGCAAAAGTAAAGGGAAGGATCGAGATGATCAGAGTGTCAGACGAATTTACCCTGATGATCGACTATGCCCATAATGCCATGAGCCTTGAGAGCCTGCTGACGACTCTGAAAGAATATAAACCGAAGCGTCTGGTATGTCTGTTCGGCTGCGGCGGAAACCGGGCGAAAGCCAGAAGATTTGAGATGGGAGAAGTGTCTGGGAGACTGGCGGATCTGACGATCATCACTTCTGATAATCCCCGGTTTGAAAAGCCGGAGGATATTATGACAGATATCGAGACGGGAATGAAAAAGACAGAAGGAAAATATATCAAAATACCGGACAGGAAAGAAGCGATCGCCTATGCCATTCATCATGGTGAGCCCGGGGATGTGATCGTGCTGGCAGGAAAAGGCCATGAGGATTACCAGGAGATCGAAGGAAAGAAATATCCGATGGATGAACGTGTTCTGATCCAGGAGATACTGGATGAGGACAGAGCGGCCGGGCAGTAGGCGGTATGGAGAAGCTTTATGCAAATATTATCGTAGACATTACCCATGAAAAGCTGGATCGCAGCTTTCAGTACCGGATCCCGGAGCAACTGAGAGAGGAGCTTGAAACAGGGATGGTGGTTCTGGTTCCATTTGGAAAAGGCAGCCGGACACTCAGGGGTTATGTCATAGAAATCACAGATCAGGCGGAATACGCTCCTGAAAAGATGAAGGAGCTCCTTGAAATAGTCACAGAAGTAAGTCATGTAGAGTCCAGGCTTATCGTACTGGCCGGATGGATGAGAGAGTATTATGGATCCACGATGATTCAGGCACTGAAGACCGTCCTTCCTGTCAGACAGAAGATCAGGCCCAGGGAAAAAAAGAGTGTACGGCTGATTGTTGACAGGACGAAGGGACAGGAGAGGCTGGAATTTTACAGAAAAAAGCATCAGACAGCCAGAGCCAGGCTTCTGGAGGCTCTTCTGGAAACAGAGGAACTGCCCATGGAGCTTGTTACAGGCAAACTGAATGTGCCGTCAGCGGTAGTAAAGGCGCTGGAGGAGCAGCAGATCCTTGAGGTGATCAGGAAGGCGGTCTATCGGAATCCTCTCCAGGCAAAAGGCTCTGTAGGATATCATCTGCAGCTCAATCCGCAGCAGCGGGCAGTTTGTGATGCGGTTATACGGGAATGGGAAACGAAAGAACACCCCGTGTACCTGCTTCATGGAGTAACCGGCAGTGGAAAGACGGAAATTTACATGGAACTGATTGCACACGCCATCGAGTGCGGGCAGCAGGCAATCGTTCTGATCCCTGAGATTGCCCTGACCTGGCAGACCGTCATGCGTTTCTATAAGAGATTTGGTGACAGGATTTCAATCATCCATTCCAGACTTTCCAGGGGAGAACGATATGATCAGTTTCAGAGGGCCAGAGAGGGGCTGATCGATGTGATGATCGGTCCCCGCTCCGCCCTGTTTACCCCGTTTCCGAATCTCGGTATGATCATTATTGACGAAGAACATGAGGATACTTATAAAAGTGAAACGACTCCCAGATACCATGCCAGGGAAACAGCCATAAAGCGGGCGGAAATAGAAGGTGCGCGTGTGATGCTGGGGTCTGCGACACCTTCCGTGGATGCCTATTACCGGGCAGAACAGGGAGAATATACACTGTTTACGATTGAACAGCGGGCGAGGCAATGCAGCCTGCCGGATGTACAGGTGGTAGACATGCGAACAGAACTGCAGGAAGGAAACCGTTCCATTCTGAGCAGAAGACTGAAAGCTGCCATGGCAGAAAAACTGGAGAATAGAGAACAGATGATGCTCTTTCTGAACAGAAGAGGGTATGCGGGGTTTCTGTCCTGCCGTGCATGCGGTCAGGTGCTGAAATGTCCACATTGTGATGTGTCTCTTTCTCTGCACAACGATGGCAGGCTTATCTGTCATTACTGTGGATATGAGATCCGAAGACCGGACAGATGCCCGTCCTGTGGTTCGTCCTTTCTGCGCAGCTTCCGCGCAGGGACGCAGCAGGTGGAAGAAGTGGTACAGAAGGAGTTTCCGGGGGCGGGGATTTTGCGCATGGATATGGATACGACAAGAGAAAAGGATGGACATCAGAAGATTCTGGAACAGTTTTCAAACCGTGAAGCAGACATTCTGATCGGTACGCAGATGATCGTAAAGGGACATGATTTTCCGGGGGTGACACTGGTGGGTGTGCTGGCAGCAGATCTGTCCCTTCATGCCAATGACTACCGCTGCGGGGAGCGCACCTTTCAGCTTTTGACTCAGGCTGCGGGCAGGGCCGGGAGAGGAGAACGGCCGGGAGAGGTGCTGATTCAGACCTATGACCCTGAGAATTACAGTATCCGTGCGGCGGCCTCCCAGGACTACAGGAGCTTCTTCAGACAGGAGATCCTGTTTCGCAGGGCTGCAGGATATCCGCCGGCAGGAGGGATGCTGGTGATCCATGGAAGCGGGAGATCAGAGGAGCAGCTTGCACTTGCGATGGACTATCTGAAGAGATTCCTGGATGTCCTGGTGAAGAAAAGCAGGGTGCAGGTATTAGGACCTGTGGATGAGCCGGTGGCGAAGATCAGCGATGTTTACCGAAAGGTGATCTATGTAAAAGATCAGGAAAAAAGAATCCTGATTATGATAAAAAAGAAAGTGGAACAATATATTCAGATGAATGAGGGGTATCAGACAATAACTGTGCAGTTTGATATGGAATGACCATGATATCGAAGGAGGAAAAGGAAAATGGCAATCCGAAAGATCAGGACGATGGGCGACAGCGTGCTCACGAAAAAATGCAAAGAAGTAAAGGAAATCACAGGGAGGACCCTGCAGCTGATTGATGATATGTTTGATACGATGTATGAGTCCGGGGGTGTAGGTCTTGCAGCACCGCAGGTAGGAATACTTAAGAGAATCGTGGTCATTGATACCACCGGCGATGATCCGCATCTGCTGATCAACCCGAGAATCGTGGAAACAGCAGGAGAACAGTGCGGACAGGAGGGATGTCTGAGTCTTCCCGGCAAGATGGGACAGGTGACAAGACCAAACTATGTGAAATGTGAGGCTTTCAATGAGAATATGGAGCCGATCGTGCTGGAAGGCGAGGAACTTCTGGCAAGAGCGATCTGCCATGAGTGCGAGCATCTCGATGGTATTATGTTTGTAGAGCATGTGGAAGGGGAGCTGATGGATGTACCGGCTCCGGATGAAGATGAGGAGTGATTGAATGAGAATAATTTTTATGGGGACACCTGATTTTGCAGTAGGAACATTGAAAAGCCTGATTTCCTCTGAGCATGAAGTGACAGCCGTGGTAACACAGCCGGATAAGCCAAAGGGAAGAGGAAAGGCGATGCAGTTTCCCCCGGTAAAAGAGGTGGCGGTGGAAGCCGGGATACCGGTACTTCAGCCGCGAAGGGTAAGAGAACAGGAAGTGATCGATGCTTTAAAGCAGATCGAGGCAGATGTGATCGTTGTCGTTGCATTTGGGCAGATCATCCCTGCTGAGATCCTCACAATGAAAAAGTATGGCTGTATCAATGTCCATGCATCGCTTCTGCCGAAGTACCGTGGCGCAGCGCCGATCCAGTGGGCGGTGATCGACGGAGAAAAAGAATCCGGTGTCACCACGATGCAGATGGACGAAGGGCTGGACACCGGTGACATGCTCCTGAAGGCAGTTGTTCCTCTGGAAGCGGATGAGACGGGAGGAAGTCTGTTTGACAAGCTGAGCGATACCGGTGCGCAGCTGCTCCTTGAGACTCTCCAGGGACTGGAAAATGGAACGATCGTTCCCCAAAAGCAGGGAGAAACGACAACAGCTTATGCAAAGATGCTGAAAAAAGAGATGGGAGAGATCAACTGGGAAAATGGTGCCAGGGAAATCGAGCGCCTGATCCGGGGACTTAACCCGTGGCCGAGCGCCTATACCCGTTTGGACGGGAAAACTCTGAAGATATGGAAAGCAGAAGTTATCTCTGAAAATACAGAAAGAGAGCCGGGAACGGTTATTAAAGTTATGAAAGACAGTATGTGTATACAGACCGGGGATGGGATCCTTTCTGTGAAAGAGCTTCAGCTGGAAGGTAAGAAACGCATGGACGCAGGGGCATTTCTGCGCGGATATCAGATAGAGGAGGGTACAAAGCTATGTTGTTAAGCTATGGTTTATACGGAAGATACGGATACGGGATGGGAATGTTTGGTGATCCGACAATGATTCTTGTTCTGATCGGACTGATTCTTTCCATGATCGCATCCGGTCTGGTCAAAAGTACTTTTTCAAAATATTCCAGGGTGCGCAGTATGTCCCAGATGACAGGGGCTCAGGCAGCGGAGCGCATCCTGCATAGCGCGGGGATTTATGATGTGAGCATCGCCAGGGTATCCGGAAGTCTGACGGATCATTATGATCCGAGGACAAAAACGCTTCGTCTTTCAGATGCCACCTACGGAGCTGCCTCTGTAGCGGCGGTAGGGGTGGCGGCTCATGAATGTGGACATGCCATCCAGCATCAGCAGCACTATGCGCCACTGGTGCTTCGAAGTACACTCGTTCCGGCTGCCAATCTCGGTTCTTCCCTGTCATGGCCCATTTTTCTCGTCGGGCTGATCGCGTCCATTCCGGCACTGACGACAGCAGGGATTCTTCTGTTCGGGCTGGCGGTACTGTTTCAGCTGGTGACCCTTCCTGTGGAGATCAACGCTTCCCGAAGGGCTGTCCGGCTGCTGGAGAGCACGGGCGTTCTGGGTGCTTCCGAGAATTCCGGAGTAAAGAAGGTATTGACGGCAGCTGCGTTCACGTATGTGGCAAGCCTTGCAGCTTCTGTTCTGCAGCTTCTGAGACTGATTATCCTGGCGGGAGGAAGAAGACGCAATGACTGATGTGGTAAATTTACGGGAAATCATATTGTCTGCCCTGATGGAAATTATCGAGGAGGAGAAGTACAGCCATGTGGTTTTGCGGGAGGTACTCGAGAAATATCAGTTTCTGGAAAAGAGAGAACGGGCGTTTATCTCCAGGGTCGTAGAAGGAACTCTGGAAAATATGATCCAGATTGATTATATTATCGAAAGGTTCTCAACCGTCAGTGTATCCAGCATGAAACCGGTCATTCGCACGATTTTGCGCATGTCGGTCTATCAGCTGAAGTTTATGGACAGTGTCCCTGATTCAGCTGTATGTAATGAAGGCGTGAAGCTGGCACAGAGGAAAGGCTTTTTCAGTCTGAAAGGTTTTGTGAACGGTGTTTTAAGAAGTGTGGCCAGAAATCTGGATAAGGTCATCTATCCGGATGCCGGGACACAGCCGGTGGCCTGCCTTTCGGTCAGGTATTCTGTCCCGGAGTGGATCCTGAAGGAATGGCTGGAGGTATATGATTTTGATACTGTTGAAAAGATCTGCAGAGACACTCACAGAGAAAAAACCACTTCGATCCGCTGCAATCTCGATAAGGCTTCTAAGGAGGAAATTATCGCAAGTCTGCAAAAGCAGGAGATTTCAGTAAAGGAGAACCCATATCTTGAGTATGCACTGGAGATTGGAAATTATAATTATATGAAAGCCATAGAGGCTTTCAAAAACGGCTGGTTTCAGGTGCAGGATGTGAGTTCTATGCTGGTGGCGGAGATTGCGGCACCTGCATGGGGAGACTACTGCATCGATGTGTGTGCTGCTCCGGGAGGTAAGAGTCTGCACCTGTCTGATATGTTGGGAGGAAGCGGACATGTGGAGGCCAGAGATGTGACAGATTACAAGGTAGAGCTGATGAAGGAAAATATTGAACGGATCGGGAATATCAACATGTCTGCCAGAGTGATGGATGCCACGGTATTTGATGAAGTATCCGTGGAGAAGGCGGATGTCCTGATAGCGGATGTTCCGTGTTCCGGACTTGGCGTAATCGGGAAAAAGGCAGATATCAAATACAAAATGACACCCGCAAAACAGGCGGAGATCATCAAACTTCAGCGCAGGATCCTGGACACTGTGTGGCCTTATGTGAAGAAAGGCGGTACACTGATCTATAGTACATGTACCATTGCAGCTGCAGAGAATCAGTACAATGTCAAGTGGTTTCTGGAGAATTATCCGTTCAGGCTGGAGAGTATTGATCCGTACATTTGTGATGAATTAAAGGGAAAAACCACACAGGCGGGTTATATACAGCTGCTGCCCGGTGTGAATCAGTCGGATGGTTTTTTTATCGCCCGGCTTAAGAGGATTGACTGATGGAGAAGACAGATATCAAATCCCTGAATTATGAAGAGCTTCAGGAATTTTTCAAAGAATTAGGAGAAAAGCCCTTTCGGGCAAAACAGGTTTATCAGTGGATGCATGAGAAGCTGACAGCTGATTTTGACGAAATGACAAATCTTTCAAAAAGTCTGCGGGAAAAGCTGAAGACTTCCTGTGCACTGACCTGCCTGACACCGGTGGAAGTACTGACTTCAGAAATAGACGGGACGCAGAAATATCTGTTCCGTCTTGAGGATGGAAATGTGGTGGAAAGTGTACTGATGAAATACAGACATGGAAATTCGGTCTGTATCTCCACTCAGGTGGGCTGCCGGATGGGCTGCCGCTTCTGCGCATCTACGATCGGGGGACTGACCAGAAATCTGAAGGTGTCTGAAATGCTGGATGAGGTTTACCGAATTCAGGCTCTTTCGGGAGAGCGTGTTTCCAACCTGGTTCTGATGGGAACAGGGGAACCGCTGGATAATTATGAAAATGTTCTGAAATTCATCCATATGCTTAGTGATGAGCATGGGCTGCATATCAGTCAGAGAAATATCACATTATCGACCTGTGGACTGGTGCCACGGATTCGTCAGCTTGCTGAAGAAGACCTTCAGATTACGCTGGCGCTTTCCCTTCATGCTTCCAGCCAGGAAAAGAGAAAAGAGCTGATGCCCATCGCATATAAATATGAGATGGATGAGGTCATGGATGCCTGCCGGTATTATTTTGAGAGGACAGGAAGAAGACTCACCTTTGAGTACAGCCTGGTGGGTGGTGTCAATGATACCGATTCAGACGCAAAGGCACTTGCGGGACGGATCAGGAATCTGAACTGTCATGTAAATCTGATTCCGGTAAATCCAATCAAAGAGCGGGATTTTGTACAGTCAGAGAAGAAAGTTATTTTAGATTTTAAAAATAAACTTGAAAAATGCGGAATAAATGTTACTATAAGAAGGGAAATGGGCAGGGACATCGATGGTGCCTGCGGACAGCTCAGAAAGAGCTATATGGATCAGAAAGAAAGTGAGGATGAGGAATGAAATCGTGCTGCATTACAGATGTCGGGCAAAGAAGAAGTACGAATCAGGATTTCGTCTATGCGTCTGAAGAGCCGGTGGGAAATCTTCCGAATCTGTTTGTAGTGGCAGATGGAATGGGAGGTCACAGGGCAGGGGATTTTGCCTCACGCTATACGGTAGAAGTCATTCTGAAGGGCGTTCGTGCAGACAGAGAAAGAAATCCGATCAGAATCATCAGAAAGGCAATTGAAACAGCCAATTTGAAAGTTCTGGAAAAAGCGAATTCCAGTGATGAGCTTGCCGGAATGGGAACTACTGTGGTGGCAGCGACGGTCATCGGTCATTACATATATGTGGCAAACGTGGGTGACAGCCGGCTTTATCTGATTCGTGATACGATCGAGCAGATTACAAAAGACCATTCTCTTGTGGAAGAAATGGTACGCATTGGTGAAATTAACAGGGAGCAGGCCAGAAACCATCCGGATAAAAACATCATCACCCGTGCGGTTGGAGTCAGTAGCAGAGTAAGGATTGATTTCTTTGATATAAAGCTGGAACGTGGCGATATCATACTGATGTGTTCTGATGGACTCAGCAACATGATAGAGGATGATGAAATCGAGAGAATCATCAAAGAAGGCAGCGACTTGCCGGAGATCGCTCTGGAATTGATTGGAGAGGCCAATCAGAACGGAGGCAAAGATAATATTGCGGTAGTTTTAATCGAGCCGCTGGCATGTGAGGTGGAAGAATGTTAAAAGAAGGAATGTTTGTCCAGGAACGATATGAAATCGTAAGTAAGATCGGTACTGGCGGAATGGCGGATGTGTACAAGGCGAAGGACCATAAGCTGAACCGTTTTGTGGCAGTAAAGGTTCTTAAACCGGAGTTTCGCGCAGATAAAGCGTTTATTTCAAAGTTCCGTGTGGAGGCGCAGTCGGCAGCAGGACTGGCACATCCGAATATTGTGAATGTCTATGATGTGGGAGATGATCACGGAATAAATTTTATTGTAATGGAACTGGTAGAAGGCATTACACTGAAAGATTATATAGAGAAAAAGGGACGACTGGCGGTGCGCGAGGCTACCAGTATTGCTATACAGGTTTCCATGGGACTTGAGGCGGCACACCATAACAATATCGTACATCGTGATGTGAAGCCGCAGAATATTATTATCTCTACCGACGGAAAGGTGAAGGTAACTGATTTTGGAATTGCCAGAGCGGCCTCCTCCAATACGATCAGTTCGAATGTCATGGGGTCCGTACATTACAGCTCACCGGAGCAGGCAAGGGGGGGATACAGTGATTATAAGAGTGATATCTATTCTCTTGGAATCACTATGTATGAGATGCTGACAGGTCATGTTCCGTTCGACGGAGATACAACAGTGGCGATTGCGATCAAGCACCTGCAGGAGGAAATGCAGTCACCAAGAAAATACGTGCCGGATCTTCCAAAAAGTATTGTACAGATTATCTACAAGTGTACACAGAAGAGTCCGGACAGACGCTATGGGGATATGGCAGAGCTGATTCGCGACCTGAAGGAATCCCTGGTAAATCCCGATGGTGATTTTGTGCAGATATCGCCTCTGACGAACCATGCACAGACTGTTGTGGTATCAAAGGAGGAACTTGAGCAGATTAAGAGCGGAAAGCCTGCGAAGACGGAAGAGGCACCGGAAACCGGATATGGCAGAAACGGATATCAGGAGGGCGGCCATACATATTATGGCCAGGATCCGTATGGAAATTATCCGGGCAATGAAAGATACACAGGTGACCCTTATGGAAACGGCAGATACCAGCAGGGAGGTTACCAGGGAGGATACCCTCAGGAGCCCGGGGAAGATGATCCCGGCGTGAACAGAAAGCTGGAAAAGTTCATGACAGTGGGAAGCATTGTCATTGGTGTAATGATTCTTGCGATTTTTCTGACTCTGGTTGGAAGTGCGGCAGGATTTATTGATCTGGGATTTATGACTGGCGGTAAAAAGAATTCTTCGGAAACATCAGAATCTTTTCATGCGGATGATGGTGAGGTGGCAGAGGTTCCGGATGTCAGGAATATGACAAGAGATGAGGCGCTGGAAGAGCTCAACAAAAGAGGGCTCGGATTGAAATATGGTGGTGAAAAGGAATCTGCGGAATATGACCAGGGGCGTATTGTGGAGCAGGATCCGGCATCCGGGGAAACTGTGAAGATCAATTCAGAGGTTACCGTATGGATCAGTGCAGGACGTGCAAAACTTCCGGTTCCTGATGTAACGGGGAAATCGCTTACAGAAGCACAGCAGGAACTTCAGGCTATGGATCTGCTGGTCGAGACGGATTTTGCTTATGACAGTAAGGCAGAGGAAGGAAAAGTTGTCTCCACAAGACCGGAGGCCGGTGCATCTGTAAATGCCGGGGAAACGGTGATTGTTGTCATCAGCAAGGGACCGCAGACAGAAGATGGTGAAGAAATGGTTGAGGTTCCCGGAGTTCTGGGAGAGACAGCCTCAGATGCCCGGGATATGCTGGAAGGACTGGGACTCTATGTCAGGATCATAGACAGCTACAGTTCAGATTATGCTGAGGGGCAGATCATGAAGCAGAGCATCAGTGCAGGAGCAGAGGTAGAGCCCGGTACAACGATTGAGCTGGAAGTGAGCATCGGAGAACTGAAGGATCATGATTCCGGTTCAGAAACGGAAAAGAAAGGACAGTATACCTGTAAGGCGGATCTGAAGCTGCCTGAGCTTCCTCAGGGCTATAATGGTGAAAAGGTAAAGATTACGATTGAACAGGATGGTAATGAGACGACTCTTATTGACGGGGAGGCCATCTCCTTCCCGTATCGTCTGGAGTGGAGCAGCGATTCTGACAGTACAGCTACGGCATACATTTACATTGAGAATGATGACGGGACGACTACGCAGGTGCGATATGCGGGAATCAAGTTCCGGTCTGCACAGGAATCAGAGTAGCTGACAGGTGAACAGATGCAGGGAAAAATTGTTAAGGGAATTGCCGGATTCTACTATGTTCATATAGCGGAATCCGGCATCTATGAGTGCAAAGCGAAAGGAATTTTCAGGAAAGACAGAAAAAAACCTCTGGTGGGAGACAATGTCGAGATGGATATTCTCAATGAGAAAGAAAAAAAAGGGAATATTGTCCATCTTCTGCCAAGGAAAAACCAGCTGATCCGTCCGTCAGTGGCAAATATTGACCAGGCTCTGGTGATTTTTGCTATTTGGCAGCCAAAACCCAATTTCGGGCTGCTGGATCGTTTTCTGATCATGATGCAGCTTCAGGGAATCCATACGGTCGTGTGTTTTAACAAGAAAGATCTTGCAGATATGGATGAGCAAAAGCGGTTGTCCGGGATTTATGAAAAATGCGGCTGCAGGGTATTTTTCACAAGTGCGAAGAATAATGAAGGAATTGAAGAGATCAGAATGTTGCTGAGAGGGAAGACAACGGCCGTAGCAGGACCTTCCGGTGTCGGCAAGTCTTCTATCATTAATCTTCTTCAGCCGGAGGCGAAAATGGAGACGGGAGAAATCAGTCGCAAGATTGACAGGGGGAAGCATACAACCCGTCATTCAGAACTTATTACAGTGGCATCAGATACTTATATTATGGACACGCCGGGATTCAGTTCTCTTTACCTGGAGGGAATGGAAAAGGAGGATCTGAAAGGATGCTTCGTGGAATTTGCGGCATATGAGCCATTTTGCAGATTTCAGGGCTGTATGCACATTCATGAGCCGGACTGTGCGGTAAAGCAGGCACTGGAAGACGGGGAGATCAGCAGGGAACGCTACGACAGTTATGTGGAGCTTTACGGAGAATTGAAAGAAAAAAGGAGATATTAGGAATGAAGATATTAGCACCTTCTATTTTGTCGGCAGATTTTGGAAGGCTGGGTGAGGAGATTTCGGCTGTTGCAGTCGCAGGTGCCGGGTATATCCATATTGACGTGATGGACGGAGATTTTGTGCCCAGTATTTCTTTTGGGATGCCTGTAATCCGCTCCGTGCGTCAGGTTACTGACAGGGTGTTTGATGTACATCTGATGGTTTCAGATCCGGATCGGTATATTAAAGATTTTGCAGATTGCGGGGCAGATATTATTACGGTACACGTAGAGGCATGCAGGCATCTTGACCGGACAGTAGGGCTGATTCACAGTCTGGGAAAAAAAGCAGGCATAGCGTTGAATCCGGCAACAGAACTGGGGAGTCTGAATTATATCCTGGACCAGGTGGATATGGTTCTTATCATGACGGTAAATCCCGGATTCGGAGGTCAGAAATATATTCCCTACTGTACACAGAAAATACGTGATCTAAAGAGGATGATCAAAGAAAGAGGCCTTCAGACAGATATCGAGGTGGATGGAGGTGTGAACCTGTCCAACGTGGAAGAGATTCTGGAAGCCGGGGCAGATATACTGGTAGCCGGATCGGCAGTATTTGGTCATCAGCCGGGACAGAAGGTGAAGGCATTTCTGGATATTATGAAGAAATATGAGGCACAAGAATGATAACAGCAGTAATTATCAGCGGGGGCGATATCGATATCGATTTTGCCCTCCTGTTTTTGAATAATAAGAAATATGACTTTTTAATCGGGGCAGACAGGGGGATTCATTTCCTTCACTGTCAGGGTATCATGCCGACACATATAGTAGGTGATTTTGACTCTTCCAGCGAAGAAGATCTGAATTACTTTAAAGAGAGTGGAAAGGTTCCGGTACAGACGTATCAGCCGGAAAAGGATGTAACGGATACACAGATAGCGGTGGAATTGGCCATGTTACTGGGAAGTCATGAGATTTTCATTCTGGGAGGTATGGGACGCCGGGTAGATCATTTTCTGGCGAATATACGGACGCTGGCACTTCCTCTTAAAAAAGGGATTCCGTGTTATCTCGTAGATCCGTATAACAGAGTCTCACTGACAGATCGTCCTTTGCTGTTAAAGAAGGCGAAACAGTTTGGTAAATATGTATCTTTGTTTGCTCTGGGCGGACAGGTTACGGGACTGACATTAACAGGATTTAAGTATCCACTGTTGAATTATACTCTGACCGGCGATGATCCTCTGGGTGTCAGCAACGAGATTATAGAAGAAAAGGCAGAGATTTTTTTTGAATCAGGCTCGTTAATTGTCGTAGAAAGTTGTGATAACGGGCTTATTGCCGAAAGGTGTCGATGAGTTCCTGGGTGAAAGACTTGATTTTTTGTCGCTTTCTGTGATAAACTGTTTAATGCTAAGAGAGAGTTAAGAAAAGCGGCACACGTATCCCCGGCGTCTTTACAGGAGAGACTAGAGGGCCGCAGATAAAAGAACGTTTTTTGATACTGGAAAGGAAATAACAAATGAAATTAGGAATCGTAGGTTTACCCAATGTTGGAAAAAGTACACTGTTTAATTCCCTGACCAGGGCGGGGGCAGAATCAGCGAATTATCCATTCTGTACCATTGATCCGAATGTGGGAGTTGTCACAGTGCCGGATGAAAGACTGAAGCTGCTTGCTGATCTCTATCATTCTGCAAAAATCGTTCCGGCTGTCATTGAGTTTGTGGATATTGCAGGACTTGTCAAGGGAGCATCCAAGGGGGAGGGCCTCGGGAATCAGTTTCTGGCAAATATCCGGGAAGTAGATGCGATTGTCCATGTGGTGCGCTGCTTTGAGGATTCGAATGTCGTGCATGTGGATGGAAGTATTGATCCGTTACGGGATATTGAGACGATCAATCTGGAACTGATTTTTTCAGATATTGAGATTCTGGAGAGACGAATCGCAAAAGTGACAAGGGGAGCCAGAAATGATAAGACACTGGCAAAGGAGCTGAGCCTGCTGGAGCGTCTGAAGGTATGGCTGGAGGATGGCAGACTGGCTATCGGTTTTGAAACAGAAGATGAGGATGAGGCGGCATGGCTTCCGACGTACAATCTCCTGACATCCAAACCGGTCATCTTTGCAGCAAATGTAAAGGAGGATGATCTGGCGGATGATGCAGCTTCCAACCCGTATGTGCAGAAGGTTCGTGAATTTGCCAAGGAAAATGGAAGCGAAGTCTTTGTTATCTGTGCACAGATTGAACAGGAGATTGCCGAATTGGAGGAAGATGAGAAAAAGATGTTCCTTGAGGATCTTGGTCTGGAAGAATCCGGACTGGAGAAGTTGATCAAGGCCAGTTATAGTCTCCTGGGGCTGATCAGTTTCCTGACAGCGGGAGAAACAGAAACCAGAGCGTGGACGATCAGAAAAGGAACAAAGGCACCGGGAGCAGCCGGAAAGATCCATTCAGATTTTGAGAGAGGATTTATCCGTGCAGAGGTGGTGAATTACCGGGATCTTCTGGATTGCGGAACTTATGCAGGAGCGAAAGAAAAAGGGCTGGTGGGTCTGGAAGGAAAAGATTATATCGTGAAAGACGGAGATGTTATTCTATTCAGGTTCAATGTATAAAGGCGGAAGGAAGCATGGACAAAAATATTAATTTCCCGCATCTGGGAATTTATCTGGAGAGTGTGGGAAAAAATATCAGTATCTTTGGATTTGAAGTCGCGTTTTACGGTATTACCATAGCCGTTGCAATGCTTGCAGGGCTGTGGCTTGCCATGCGGACAGCAAAAAAGACGGGACAGGATCCGGATCAGTATTTTGATCTGGGGATGGTGGCAATCGTATGTGCCCTGATCGGTGCCAGAGTTTATTATGTTATTTTTGACTGGGAGAATTACAGAGATAATCTTCTTAGTGTGTTCAATCTCCGGCAGGGAGGACTTGCCATTTATGGCGGTGTGATTGGAGGTGTTGCTGCTGCTTATGTCTTTTCGATAATAAGAAAGCTGAAGTTCTGGCAGATAGCGGACACGGCATGTCTGGGATTGGTTCTGGGTCAGGTCATCGGACGCTGGGGGAATTTTTTTAACAGAGAAGCATTTGGCGGTTATACAGACAGTTTGTTTGCCATGCAGCTGCCGTTGAACGCTGTTTATTCCTGGGATGTGACACAGGAGATGCTTGAGCATCTGCAGACAATTGGAGGAGTGCAGTATATTCAGGTACACCCGACATTTCTCTACGAGTCCGTCTGGAATCTTGGAGTGTTGGCTCTGCTGATACTGTATATGAAACATAAGAAATTCCACGGGGAAGTTTTCCTGCTGTATTTGCTGGGATACGGTATAGGCCGCGCGTGGATTGAGGGACTGCGCACAGATCAGCTCTGGATTCCCGGAACAGAGATTCCGGTTTCGCAGGTGCTGGCGATTGTGCTGGTGATCGTTTCAACGGTTATGATTGTTTTAAAACGGAAAAAAGTGTAATTGTTCAGAGCTATGCATGAGCAAAAGGAAAGCCCGGGAGAGGCGGTTTTGCAAATGGACTCTGGAGAGTTACTAAAAATCAAAAAAGCAGAAAGTACGGGTAATGTGTGTGAATAGAGTGGAAGATTTGAAGGCAAGAATCGAAAAAGAGCGGAGCAGGCTGAATCAGCTTGTCAGGGATATGCAGATAGATGAAACCTATCAGCAGAGTCTTCTGGTGGATGAACTGGTAGCAGAGTATATTAGTCTTACAAATGAATAGAAACTACAGTGGTTGAAGCCGCAGGATAAAAGCTATCCTGCGGCTTATTGCGTGTAATGGTTGATATGTAAAAAGTAAACCCGAGAGTAGCAGCGCGATATGATGCAGAATGCATCATTTCTGTGCATCGCGAAGCGTGTTACTGGTCACGGAGTGAACAGTAACCAATAAATAAGAAAATTTCATAAAGTTACCCTTGTTTTTTTGAGAAAAGTGTAATATGATAGTCACATAAGTGGTGAAAAGTGGTGGAAGGTGGTACGAAATGGTAGATATCCTTCCGAAAGCAGGTGAGTCGTTATGTTTATGGGAGAATACAATCACAGTATTGACACCAAAGGCAGGCTGATCATCCCTTCCAGATTCCGTGAGGAGCTGGGCGACGAATTTGTGGTTACAAAGGGGCTGGACGGCTGCTTATTTGTGTTTCCGGATCATGAATGGCGGGCCTTCGAAGAAAAACTGAGAACTTTACCACTTACAAATAAAAGCGCAAGACAATTCGCGCGTTTCTTTGTAGCAGGCGCAACACCGTGTGAGCTGGACAAGCAGGGGAGAATTCTCTTACCGCAGACGCTGAGAGAATTTGCTGGTCTGGAAAAGGACGTAGTGCTTACCGGCATGTTGAATCGGATTGAGATCTGGAGTAAGGCGAAATGGGCTGAAAACAGTTCTTACGATGACATGGATGATATCGCAGAGCAGATGACGGATTTAGGTTTAAGCATATAGCCTGGGGAGGACAATATGGAATTCAAACACAAATCTGTATTATTGAATGAGACAATAGAAGCACTGAATATCAGACCGGATGGGATCTATGTGGATGGAACCTTGGGCGGTGGCGGACATTCTTATGAAATCTGCAGGCGTTTGTCGGAAAAAGGACGTCTGATCGGGATTGATCAGGATGCTGCGGCAATTGAAGCAGCTAAGGAGCGCTTAGGGGAGTTTAAGGATAAAGTAACTGTCATACACAGTAATTACTGTGATATGCGCAAAGAGCTGGCATCTATAGACATTACAGCAGTAGATGGAATCATTTTGGATCTGGGAGTATCCTCCTACCAACTGGATACAGCAGACCGCGGCTTCACTTACAGAGAGGATGCTCCGCTGGATATGCGGATGGATCAGCGTCAGAGTATGACCGCAAAGGATATTGTGAATGGGTATGGCGAAATGGAGCTGTATCGTATTATCCGTGATTACGGAGAAGAAAAGTTTGCAAAGAATATTGCGAAGCATATTGTAAGTGCCAGGCAGACGAAGGATATTGAAACAACTGGGGAGTTAATTCAAATAATAAAAGCGGCCATTCCGGCGAAAGTTCGGGCGGTAGGCGGGCACCCGGCCAAAAAGACATTCCAGGCTATAAGAATTGAATTGAACAGAGAGCTTGAAGTACTTGAAAACTCTCTGGATGATATGATAGATCTCCTGAAAGACGAAGGGCGTATTTGCGTGATAACATTTCATTCACTGGAGGATCGGATTGTTAAAAACAGCTTCCGGAGAAATGAAGATCCATGCATCTGTCCGAAAGACTTTCCGGTTTGTGTCTGTGGAAAAACATCGAAGGGCAGGGTGATTACAAGAAAACCCGTTGTGCCCGGAAAGATAGAACTTGAAGAGAACAAAAGAGCAAAAAGTTCAAAACTGCGTGTGTTTGAACGAAAGAATGGTTGACGGTGAGGGAGGATAATATGGGGAGAACAGCAGGTTACAGCAAAAGGGATTACAGATTCAGAATGGATCCCTATATTGAAGGAAATGTTGTACATCAGCCGAAACGGGCAGATTATGTTCCGGAGAGAAGGAACGAGGAACAGTTAAAGCCTTCTGTCAGCAGGGAAACACGGAGAAACCGGGCGCGGGCACGGGGAATTAATTTTGGATATGTTCTGTTTCTTCTTGCTGCGGCAGTTGCAACAGTATTCGTATGTGTACATTTTCTTCAGCTCCAGGCTGAGAATACATCGTATCGGAAGAGAGTGGGGTCTTTAGAGAGTCAGCTCTCTGCACTGAAGATGGAAAATGATGCGGCTTATGACGCGGCGGTATCTTCAGTGGTTCTTGAGAAGGTAAAGGATATCGCAATTCATGAGCTTGGTATGGTATATGCAGATAAGGGGCAGATTATTACCTATAACAGCCAGGATGGTGATTATGTCAGGCAGTATGATGAAGTACCCAAAGAGTAGCAGGTGAGAAATTGACAGGAAAGAAAAAGAGAAGAGAACGAAGATTTACAAAAAAAATGCAGATAAAGCTCATGGTTTTGTTTGCATTTATTTTATTAGTCCTGGTTGGACTGAATATCAGGATTGTCTTTATTATGGCGAAGAGCGGTGATAAATACGCAAAGCAGGTGTTGTCTCAGCAGCGGTATGACAGCAGGACGATTCCCTACCGACGGGGTGAGATCCAGGATCGGAATGGAAATGTGCTGGCAAAGAGTGAGAAGGTTTATAATGTGGTACTTGACTGTTTCGCAGTTAATGGCAATACGGAATATATAGAGCCTACAGTGAGAGCACTTGTAAATGTCCTGGGACTGGATGAAACAGATATACGCAGGCGTCTCACATCGGAAGAAACAAAGATGAGCCAGTATGAAGTTCTGAAAAGAGAAGTAACGACAGATGAGAAGAAGGAATTTGAGGAATATGCCTCACCGACAGATAAATCCCAACTCTCAAAGGAGGCGCTGGAAGAGAGGGCGAAAATCCAGGGCGTATGGTTCGAAGCGGAATATCTCAGAAAATATCCCTTCAATACCATGGCAAGCAATGTGCTGGGATTTTCAAACAGTATGAACGATGGGGCATGTGGACTGGAGGCATACTATTCAGATGTTTTGAATGGCGTGGACGGCAGAGAATACGGCTATCTGAACGAGGATTCCGAGCTGCAGCGTACTGTTATTGAGCCGGAACATGGAAAGAATCTGGTCAGCACACTGGATGTAAACATACAGGAGATTGTTGAGAAGTACATTCAGGAATTTGACAAGGAATATGCATCGGATCCATCCGGTGACCGGAAGGGAAAGGGAAGCAAAAATACCGGCGTTATAGTCGGAAATCCAAATACCGGTGAGATTTATGCCATGGCAACCAATCATCCGTTTGATCTGAACAATCCCCAGGATACAAACGGGTGGTATACGAAGGAGGAAATGGATGCCAAATCTGATGAAGAAAAATCTGAAGTGCTCAACGAAATGTGGAGTAATTTCTGTGTGTCAGAGGCATTTGAACCGGGATCTACCTTTAAGCCTATCACTGTTTCTTCCGCACTTGAGACAGGTGCACTGAAGGGTGATGAGATCTTTGTATGTGATGGCGGAGAATTTGTGACAGATACAAATATCAAATGTGATAATATCTATGGGCATGGGACGGAAACGATTGGTGATGCGATTAAAAACTCCTGTAATGACGCATTGATGCAGATAGGGTTTAAGCTGGGGATTGAGGATTTCTGCAAATACCAGAGGTTGTTTCATTTTGGACGTATCACGGGAATTGATCTTCCAAATGAGAATTCAGGTATTCTTTATGACAGAGATGCCATGCATGAGGTAGAACTTGCGACAAACAGCTTCGGGCAGGGATTTACCTGTACCATGGTACAGGAATTTGCGGCATTTTCTGCAGTTGTGAACGGGGGATATTATTATCAGCCCCATTTGGTTCGCCAGATACTTGAAGCGGATGGCGGAGTGGCTAAAACCGTGGAACCGCTCCTTATGTCACAGCCAGTCTGCTCCAGGAGTTCGTCGATACTTCGGGAAGCTCTTGAGAAGGGTGTAAATGAGGGTACGGGAAAGAAGGCAAAGGTACCGGGATATCGCATGGGAGGAAAGACAGGAACAGCGGAAAAGATTAATCCTGACACCGGGCAGCGATGGGCAGGGAAATATCTGGTATCCTTTATTGGCTGTGTTCCCGCAGATGATCCCCAGGTGGTCATATATGTGGTTATTGATGAACCAAACGTACCGGATCAGTCTACAGGAGGATACGCACATATCATCGCAAGAAAGATTTTGCAGGAAATCCTGCCGTATCTGAATATCTATCCGACCGAGGAGGTCACAGATGAGGAGCTGGAGAATATTGGCATTACCCGTGAGGAGGCTGAGATTGGACGACAGCTTGATATTCAGCCGGAAACAGATGAATTTGGAAACATCATTGAGAAAGAGCCTGAGACGGATGAGTATGGAAACGTGGTCGAAAGCGAAGAATCCGTAGCAGATAATCCGAACATTGCACTTCCGCCGCAGGACAATGGGGAAAACTCCGGAAGTACAGGAGCAGATGCCGGAATTACAGATGAAGAATTAGGTCTTGAATAGAGAAGATACGTGGAGCAAAATATCTTTTATGCCCCATATCCTGTGTAATAACCTCATAAGAGCTGAGATATATTTATTGTAAAGCTTTTATGAGGTTTTTTATGCAAAGGATCAAGACATTCCACAAGAAAAAAATACTGGTCGTTTTTCTAATGTGTTTTCTGGCGTTGGTTATTCTGATCGGAAGGCTTGCCTGTCTGATGCTTTCGCAGTCAGAATACTATAGCCGCAAAGCAGAGCAGCTCCATGAAAGAGAGAGGGATATTAAGGCTGCCAGAGGAAAAATCATAGATGCCTGCGGAAATATTCTTGCGGCAAACAAAACCGTATGTACAATCTCGGTCATTCACAGTCAGATCAGGGAGCCGGAAAGAGTTATTCAGATGCTGGTACAGGAACTTAAGCTGCCAGAGGAGACAGTGAGAAAAAGGGTGGAGAAATTCAGTTCCATCGAGAGGATAAAAACAAATGTGGATAAGGAAACGGGTGATAAAATCAGAAACTATGATCTTGCAGGGGTGAAGGTGGATGAGGATTTCAAAAGATATTATCCATATGATTCTCTTGCTTCCAAGGTGCTGGGATTTACAGGAAGTGATAATCAGGGAATTGTCGGGCTGGAAGTAAAATACGAGGATGTTCTGCGGGGAAAACCGGGAAAAATACTTACTCTGACAGATGCCAGAGGAGTAGAGCTGCCGGATGCGGGAGAGAGCAGACAGGAACCTGTGAATGGAAAAAATCTGCATATCAGTCTGGACGCCAACATTCAGAAGTACTGCGAGCAGGCGGCATACAGAGTAATGAAGCAGAAATCGGCAGATTCCGTTTCTATTATTCTGATGAGGCCATACAATGGAGAAATCCTTGCGATGGTAAATGTTCCGGAATTTGATCTGAATGATCCATTTACGCCTGATGTGGATACGTCGGGAATGTCTGAGAAGGAAAAGCAGGATGCTCTTAACAGGATGTGGCGAAACGGATGCATCAATGATACCTATGAACCAGGATCGACTTTTAAAGTGATCACAGCAGCGGCAGGACTGGAGGAGGGGGTCGTATCGCTCAATGACCGGTTCAGCTGTCCCGGCTTTAAAATTGTGGAAGACAGGCGGATCCGATGTCATAAGGTTTCCGGACACGGGGGCGAAGATTTCGTGCAGGGAACAATGAACTCATGTAACCCTGTATTTATTGAGGTAGGGCTGCGGCTTGGAATTGACAATTACTACCGTTATTTTGAAAAATTCGGACTGAAAGGAAAGACAGGAGTAGATCTTCCGGGTGAAGCGGCAACGATTATGCATAAAAAAGAGAATATGGGACTGGTGGAGCTGGCAACAGTTTCTTTTGGACAGTCTTTTCAGATCACGCCCATGCAGCTGATTACTACTGTAAGCTCTATCATAAACGGAGGAAGGAGAGTAATTCCTCATTTTGGGGTCGAGGTGCGGGATGATGAGGGAACCCTGTATGAGAAAATCCGGTATCCGCAGGGAAGTCAGATCGTGTCTGAGGAGACATCAAAACAGATGCGCTATATTCTGGAACAGGTGGTGGAAGGAGGCTCAGGAAAAAATGCATTTATCGAGGGTTATCATATCGGGGGAAAAACGGCGACCTCCGAAACACTGCCGAGAAGTGCAAATAAATATATCTCTTCTTTTCTGGGATTTGCACCGGCACCGGATCCGCAGGTGATCGGTTTGTGTGTTATCAACAACCCGCAGGGAGTTTATTATGGTGGAGTTATTGCAGCACCCGTGATCAGGGATATCTATGAAAATATCCTTCCCTATCTCGGCATTCAGAACGATGCGCCGGCCGGAGAGAGTGACTGTTCACTGCGTGACCAGTAACACGCTTCGCGATGCACAGATATGATGCATTCTGCATCATATCGCGCTGCTACTCTCGGGTTTTTACGTGACTTTCGCTTCGCTACACTCACAGAAAACACCTCGAACTGGCTAACGTGTGAATAGTAACGAGAGACTGACTGAGAAGCGAAATAATAGTTGATTAATAGACAGAAAAGACTTATACTAATACCAAATGTGCGGGAAGAAAAGCATGATTGTGGTTACGGAGTAAACAGTAAACAGATTTGTGCTGGCACACGAGAATAAATAAACGAAGAGGTGTGAAATGATTTTAGGTACAGAAGTAATGATTCCACTGCTGACAGCGTTTGCGATCAGCGTCGTATTAAGCCCGTTTGTGATTCCGTTTTTGAGAAAATTGAAAGTCGGTCAGACAGAGAGAGCCGAGGGAGTGCAGTCACATTTGAAAAAGGCTGGAACACCGACGATGGGAGGTCTGATCATCCTGATCGCCATTCTGGTGACCTCACTGCTTTTTATCCGTAAGTATCCGAATATTGTTCCGGTGCTTTTTCTGACTCTGGGATTTGGAATCATAGGGTTTCTGGATGACTATCTGAAAGTGGTACTGAAGAGATCAGATGGTCTGTATCCGAAACAGAAGATGGCAGGACAGATCATTGTGACAACGATTTTCCTGACCTATATGCTGATTGTTGATGACAGCTTTCTTAGAATTCTGATCCCATTTAGCGGCGGGAAATATTTTGATTTTAAATGGCTGACGGTACCGCTTGTCTATCTTGCAGTGATTGGAACGGTAAATGGGGTGAACTTTACTGACGGGCTGGACGGACTGGCTACAGGAGTGACCGCTATGGTTTCTGTGTTCTTTACTGTGGTTTCTGTTGTATACGGAGGAGGAATTGAACCGATCACAGCCGCAGTGACGGGAGCACTGCTTGGATTTCTGCTGTTTAATGTACATCCGGCACAGGTATTTATGGGAGATACGGGTTCCCTTGCATTAGGTGGTTTTGTGGCAGGAAGCGCATATATCCTGAAGATGCCCTGGATCATCCTGATCGTGGGAATGATTTATCTGGTGGAAGTGCTTTCTGTTATGATTCAGGTGACATATTTTAAAAAGACGGGCGGAAAGAGGTTTTTCAAGATGGCACCGATCCACCATCATTTTGAGCTTTGTGGATGGTCTGAGACCAGAGTAGTGACAGTATTTACCGTGATTACAGCCCTGCTCTGTCTGGCAGGTCTGATGATCTTATCCTGTTAAGGGGAGGAAAAGGGCAATGGAGTTGAAAAATAAAAATGTGCTGGTATTTGGAACAGGATTAAGTGGTATCGGAGCAGCAAAGCTTCTGTACAGGATGGGAGCCATTCCGGTTCTGTATGACGGCAATCCAGATGTGGATCCGGATGCCGTCCGGGAAAAACTCGGTGAAGAGAAGATGAGGATCCTAACGGGGGAGCTGCCTTCAGAGGTGATGGATCGCCTGGAACTGGCCGTGTTGAGCCCGGGTGTTCCTACCGATCTGCCGATCGTAATGGCCATGAAGGAGAGGGGAATCCTGCTCTGGGGTGAAGTAGAGCTGGCATATGAATACAGTAAGGGTGATGTGCTGGCAATCACAGGAACGAATGGAAAGACCACAACGACGAGTCTGCTGGGTGAGATCATGAGACACCACAAGGATTCTGTTTTTGTGGTGGGAAATATCGGGACGCCTTATACAGGGGCAGCATCTGCAACGACGGAAGAGTCGGTGACGGTTGCGGAAATCAGCAGTTTCCAGCTGGAGACGATAGATACTTTCCATCCAAAGGTGAGTGCCATTCTGAATATCACACCGGATCATTTAAACAGGCACCATACAATGGAGGAGTATATCCGCGTAAAAGAGAGGATCACAGCAAATCAGACAGAGGATGACACCTGTGTCCTTAATTATGAAGATGAGGTACTGCGGGAATTTGGAAAGACTTTACGATGCAGGGTATTATTTTTCAGCAGCCTGCGTACACTGGAAAAGGGTGTATATCTGGACCATGACAGAATTACATACAGTGACGGTAAGGAAAAGACGGTGATCTTCAGTACGAAGGAGCTGAATCTGCCTGGAAGACACAATCACGAAAATGTGATGGCTGCGGCAGGTATGGCATTGAGCTATGGAGTGCCGGTGGAGGAGATCCGCACTGTGGTGAGCCGGTTTCAGGCGGTAGAACACAGAATTGAATTTGTGACGGAGAAAAGAGGGGTCGTATTTTATAACGATTCGAAGGGAACAAATCCGGATGCCGCTATAAAAGGCATTCAGGCCATGGATCGTCCGACCATGCTGATTGCTGGAGGATATGATAAGGATTCATCCTACGAAGAATGGATTTCGTCATTTGAGGGAAAAGTAAAGTACCTGGTTCTTATGGGAGCGACCAGAGATAAGATTGCAGAGGCGGCACGCAGATGCGGATTCGACAGAATCCTGTTTGCAGATACACTGGAGGAGGCAGTGAAGATCTGTGCGGACTATGCAAAACCCGGTGACGCGGTACTGCTTTCACCGGCATGTGCAAGCTGGGATATGTTTCCAAGCTATGAAGTAAGAGGAAGGATGTTTAAGGAATATGTAAATAAACTCTAAGGGGTGATGCTATGGGGAAATCAGCCGGAAAGCTGGATGATACGCTGCTGATAATCGTTTTAATTCTGGTAGGATTCGGGCTGGTTACACTTTATAGCACAAGTGCCTATAACGGACAGGTGAAATTCGGCGATTCTGCTTATTATTTGAAAAAACAGTTATTTGCCACAATCCTTGGTGTTGCGGCAATGTACTTCCTGTCATGTATGGACTATCATGTATTTACCAGGCTCGCAGTTCCGGGATATCTGACTTCACTCGCGTTGTCCGGTCTGGTTCTGGTGGCCGGAGATTCCTATAACGGGTCAAAGAGATGGCTGTCCCTTGGTCCGCTTTCGTTCCAGCCTTCAGAATTTGCAAAGCTTGCAGTGATTCTCTTTCTTGCATATATGGTCAGCAGACAAAAGCAGAAAAAGAATAGTATTCTGTCTCTTGGTATGGTGCTTGGTATGGTGCTTCCCATTGTCGGCCTGGTAGGAACGAATAATCTGAGTACGGCAATTATCATTCTGGGGATAGCGGCAATTATGGGATTTGTGTCAAATGCCAGGTATCTTCCGTTTATCTGGATGGGAGGAGCCGGTGTGGGATTTGTTGCTGTCTTTCTCAGCCTGGAATCTTATCGCCTGGAACGCCTGGAGATATGGAAGAATCCCGAAATGTATGAGAAAGGATTTCAGACCATTCAGGGATTGTATGCCATCGGATCAGGCGGGCTGTTTGGAAAAGGATTGGGTGAAAGTATTCAGAAGCTCGGATTTGTTCCTGAGGCACAGAATGATATGATTTTTTCAATCATCTGTGAAGAACTGGGGCTGGCCGGAGCTGTACTGCTGATCCTTGTGTTCATGGTGCTGATCTGGCGTTTTATGGTGATTGCGACCCATGCGTCGGATCTGTTTGGTGCATTAATAGCAGCCGGAGTTATGGGGCATATCGCTATACAGGTCATGTTGAATGTGGCCGTTGTAACAAATACAATTCCAAACACAGGGATTACACTTCCCTTTATCAGTTATGGAGGGACCTCCGTGCTGTTTCTTCTCTCTGAGATGGGGCTGGCTCTTTCTGTCAGCAGATGGCAAAAATAGCTGCAAGTGTTTCAAACGATTCCGCTGATGAGCAGGTTCCCCGCGGCAAATACTTATATATCTGCATAGCTACGAATAATTATTGAGCATAGAAGGTACAAATAGGCTGTCCTTTGCATATGATATTTATAAGGGTTGATTTATCGGAGGGTTTGCATTTGGGTTGTATAAGGATTTATGGCGGGCATCCTCTGAACGGAGAAGTGGTGATTCAGGGGTCTAAAAATGCAGCATTGCCGATCCTGGCAGGTGCAGTCCTGCATAAGGGCAGCACCGTGTTGCATAATTGTCCAAAGATTTCAGATGTTTCGCATATGATAAAGATTCTCGAAGAGATGGGATGCAGGACTTCCTGGACGGGAAATACATTATTTATCGATGCAGGAGAGCTTGATAATCCAGCGGTATCTCGAGAATTTGGTGAGAAGATGCGATGCTCCGTTATTTTTCTGGGTGCTCTTCTTGGCCGGATGGGAACTGCAAGAATTCCCTATCCGGGAGGATGTACGATAGGTGCCAGACCGATCGATATGCATGTGGACGCTCTGCATCAGATGAAGGCAAAGATTTGCGAAGAATGTGAATACCTTTCAGGAAAGAGAGAAGAGCTTGTCGGCACAAGGATACGTCTGCGATTTCCAAGTGTCGGAGCTACAGAAAATATCATCCTGGCTGCCGTACTTGCGAAAGGAACGACAGAAATACTGGGCAGTGCGAGGGAACCGGAGATCGAGGAGCTTTGCAGATTTCTAAATGGTAAAGGAGCCAGGATACAGGGAGCCGGCACTGGAAAGATTACAATTGAAGGAGTCGAAAAGCTGTCAGACAGTGAATTCTGCCTGATGCCTGACAGGATCGTTGCCGGTACCTATCTGATGGCGTCAATTGCCACAAGAGGAATCTGCATATTAAAGAGTGCACCGGCAGTCCAGCTGAAAAGTGTTTTTGCTGCGGCTGTGCGGATGGGTGCCCTGATATCTGTCGCATCGGATGATATCAGAGTAGATGCAAGAGGAGCAGGAGGCATACTGCCTGTGGTTGACACAGCACCGCACCCGGGATTCCCGACAGATCTGCAATCACAGCTGATGGCGGCATTATGTCTGGCAGATGGAGAGAGCCATGTACGGGAGAAAGTTTTTGAATGTCGTTTCCGTACAGCAAAGGAACTTATCAAAATGGGTGCGGAAATTGAAGTGAAAAACTGTGATGCAAGGATCCACGGTGTGCGTATGCTTCATGGGGCCAGAGTAAAAGCACCTGAACTGCGAGGCGGTGCAGCGCTTGTACTGGCAGGGGCTGCGGCTCAGGGGAAAACATTGATTGAAGACTGTCATTATATTGAGCGAGGATATGAAGATATCTGCCGGGATATGAGGCAGCTGGGGGCCGACATAGAAAAATGTGAGGACGTATAAAAGGTACAGGTGAAAGAATGAAAGAAATAACCTATCGAAAAAGGCGAAACAGAAAGGGCAGAATCATGGGGGTGCTTGCAGGAATGCTGGTACTGGCGGCAATTGTGGTTTTTGGCCTTTTCAGAGTGCAGGAGGTAGTCGTTTCCGGCAATTCTATTTATACATCAAAAGATATTCAGAATGCTGTGATGCAGGATGGTCTCTGCAAAAATACACTGTATCTGCTCTGGAAATATAAGGATGATTCCAAAGTCCAGGAAGAGCTCCCGTTTTTAAGCTCTGTGGAAGTAACGATGCAGACTCCCTTCCGGGTGGAAATCCGTGTATATGAAAAGCCGGAAGTAGGGTATTTTCTTAGTGGTACGGATTATGTTTATTATGATATGGATGGACTGATTGTGGAGATTTCCAAGAAGCTCAGGGAGAATATTCCGAAAATTTCCGGCGTTTCTATAAAAAAACCGCAGCGTTATGAGAAGCTTCCGGTTGTAGAAACAGGCGTTGAAACAGAGGAAAGTACAGCGGAGGAAACGAAGACAGGGGCTCTGTTTGAAGAGATCGTCGGTATCTCGCGGATACTGAACAAAAACGGATTAAGTCCCAAAGAAATAAAGTTTGATGAAGATCAGGAAATCATTCTGTACTTTGAGAAAATGAGAGTAAAGCTTGGAAGCAGTTCGGATATGGAGGAAAAGATAGCCGCGCTGAAATCTGTATATGAAAAAGTAAAGGGAATGGAAGGGGTTCTTCATATGGAGGACTTTACCATGGATGCACAGACCATCACCTTTAAGCAGGGGGAGACAGAGCAGGCACTGGAGGTGGAGCAGAAGGATTCATTGCAGGATGCGGATGCAGACGGGGACCAGAAATCCGAAAGCACAGAATCGCAGGGTGCAGAGACGGAAAGTGAGACGCAGACGGATGGACCTGTCTATACAGAATCGGACGGAAGCTTTTCCACAGATGAAAATGGAAACAGAATCTACACAGATGCAGCAGGAAATACAACTCCGAATGTAGACGGATATCAGTATACGGATGAGAATGGGGGAATTATTACAGATGGTTACGGATACATTGATCCATATACGGGAGCCTATATTCTAAAATGATGTGAGGTAACTGTTCAGAGCCCTGCATGAGTTGCCCACTTTGTTCCTGTTCTGATTAGCTTGTATATAAATGATGTTTGGGTCAAAAACATTTGACCCCATGATGCCTTCGGATTTTTCCGCGTTTCGCGCTCCCAAAATCCGAAAAACATGAGCAATCCGCTCATTTTTCTTCGAAAATGGCTACTTGCTCATGTTTTGCGGGACCCATAGACATAAAATACATGCAAGCATGTATTTTATGTCCATTTGTCCCTTGGCTCATATAAATATATTACCGAATTTTTAAAATTTCGATGAATTTCTAAAATAGGCTTGATTAATTTCGTAAAAACCTATATGATATAGGAAATACGGTTAAATACTGGGGCTCTCGTGGCCAGGCTGTAAGCAAATTTGGTTATGATATAGATATGAGAAGGAGGAAATACTCTTGTTAGAAATTATGACGAATGAAGCTGAATCTGCTGCAAAGATCATAGTGATCGGTGTTGGTGGTGCAGGTAACAATGCGGTAAATAGAATGGTGGAAGAGACGATTGGCGGTGTGGAGTTTGTTGGAGTAAATACGGACAAGCAGGCACTGTCGCTTTGTAAAGCACCTACGACTATCCAGATTGGTGAGAAGCTGACCAAGGGACTCGGTGCCGGTGCACAGCCTCAGGTTGGGCAGCAGGCTGCAGAAGAGAATGCAGAGGATCTGAAACAGGCAGTACAGGGTGCGGATATGGTTTTTGTTACCTGCGGTATGGGAGGCGGTACAGGAACAGGTGCAGCGCCTGTTGTTGCAGGAATCGCAAAGGAAATGGGGATCCTGACAGTAGGTGTTGTGACAAAGCCGTTTCGTTTTGAGTCTAAGACGCGTATGAATAATGCGCTGGCAGGTATTGAGAAGCTGAAGCAGAATGTTGATACACTGATCGTTATTCCGAATGATAAGCTTCTTGAGATTGTGGATCGCAGAACAACAATGCCCGAGGCACTTAAGAAAGCGGATGAAGTATTACAGCAGGCGGTTCAGGGAATTACTGACCTGATTAACCTTCCTGCACTGATCAATCTTGATTTTGCAGATGTTCAGACAGTTATGACTGGAAAGGGAATTGCGCATATCGGTATCGGACATGCCAAGGGAGATGACAAGGCCCTGGAGGCAGTGAAACAGGCTGTATCCAGTCCTCTTCTGGAGACTACGATCGAAGGGGCATCTCATGTTATTATTAATATTTCCGGAGATATTTCTCTTATGGATGCAAATGATGCTGCGAGTTATGTACAGGAGCTGGCTGGCGATGAGGCAAATATCATCTTTGGTGCAATGTATGATGATACATACACAGATGAAGCCAGCATTACTGTAATTGCAACCGGACTTGATACAGCTACAGCTACACAGCCTTCTGTAGGCAATGGAAAAAAGGCGGTGTCAGATTTTGATGAGGTTCCTGTTCCGGAGATGACGACAGGAAGTATGTTCCAGAGGAATAATGTGTCGAATCCCCAGATCAGACCGATCACGCCATCACTTGGAAAGCTTAAGACACCGGAAAGTAATGTTCAGGTAAAGGACATTCAGATTCCGGATTTTCTTCGCAGAAGATAAGAATGAAGTATGGTCAGCTCTGCTGACATCTTTCAGACACGCGAGTGCGCATCCGCTCAGAGGATTTTTTGATATAACAGCAAAAGACGAAGAAGCCAGAGGTTCAGGAACCTGTGGCTTCTTTTTGAGTTCTCTTGATCATTTTACGATAAGCGCCGGCTGTCATATTACAGCTTTTCTTAAAACTCTGTGCAAAATAGCTCTGAGAAGAAAAACCGGAAAGATGTGCGATATCTGCGATGCAGTGGTCGGTACTTCTCAAAAGTTCCTTACTGACTTCAATCCTCCTCTCATTCAGATAAGTGATCGGGGAAAGACCATAGCATTTTGTAAAAACATGAACAAAATAATACTTGTTCAAATGTGCCATCTCAGCAAGTGAGTCCAGAGAGATATTGTCCTGATAGTTGAAATCAATATATCGTTTAATTTTGGCACACTCCCTGTTTGGAGGCTGGGATACCATGATCTCAAATGCGGAGTTTGTGATTCTCTGAAGGCGTATGGTAAGAATCTCCAGCATATCCTGGCATACATCAAGATAACCTTCTTTTTTTTCTTCAAGTTCTGTCAACATTGAACTGAAGTAAAAAAGAAAATCATTTTTATGTTTTTTACAGTTAAAAGTCATATAATCCTGGTTATTGTTAAAAGAAAAGCTTAATCCTTCGACACCGAGTGTAATATATTCCAGTGGCGGAGAACCCAGAGAAACCTCTGTGTGGAGAATGTTGGGGTTTATAATGATCAGATCGTCCTTCTGAATGGGAAAGGACGCATTCTCGATGCGAAACTCCCCGCTTCCTTCTCTCACATAGAAGAGTTCTGTAAAGTAATGAGAATGACTCAGACTGGGCCAGTCTCCTTCAAATTTTGAAAAAGTAACATAGAGCAGATTTACCAGTTTATGACTGTCAGGTATTTGTTTTAATTGATATTGTAGATTTCCCATTAGAGTCTCCTGTATATATTAGTAATATTGCCGTTGAAAAAAAGGCTTCTTTTCCGTCGGAATGGCAAAAAAAGCAAAGGTAATCCGAATGCCGCACCTTCCATAATTAGGTAAAGCGACTATAAAAGTCGGATATTATTCTTTTACAATTAAAAGAAATGATGAAAAATGTTCAGGCAGTCAAAATACACTTTTATAGTTTGCATAATACCATAAAAAATAAAAAAGAGCAAGATATATAAAAAAATGAGCAAAATAAGACTTGAAAATACTGAAAAAAATTAGTATTGTATATGTATCATCAATAGGGGGGACACCCCCTGAGTTTTAAAGGAGGAAATTATTATGAAGTTGAAAAAAGTACTTTGCTTGACAATGGCAGGTGTTATGGTTTTCGGCCTGACAGCCTGCGGTGGCGGCGCTAAGAAAGAGACAGAGGCTCCGGCTGCAGATGCGGCTACAGAGGCAGCAGCTGAGACAGAAGCAGCTGATGCAGCTGAGACAGAAGCAGCTGAGGAGACAGAGGCTCCTGCTTCCGAGTTAAGCGGAACAGTAAAGGTTGCAGCTGTTGAGACAGCTTACGGTGCTCAGATGTGGCAGGATGTTTGTGCAGCTTTCGAAGCAGCAAACCCGGGTGTAACTGTTGAGCTGACGATCGATAAGAAATTAGAGGACATTATCACACCTGATATGAAGGCTGGAAATTATCCGGACGTTATCATGCGTGCTGTTGGTTCCGAGTCAGCAATCACTGAGACATTTGTTAAGGACAACAACGTTGTAGATATGACAGATGTTCTTGCTATGACAGTACCTGGCGAAGACGTTACTGTAGGCGACAAGATCCTTCCGGGATTCACAGAGAACAAGATCACAAATCCATACGGAGACGGCAAGACATACCTGATGCCAATGTTCTACAGCCCATGCGGACTGTTCTATGATGCAAACCTTCTGACAACAAAAGGCTGGGAAGTTCCGGCAACATGGGATGAGATGTGGGAGTTAGGCGACAAGGCAAAAGCAGAAGGTATCGCACTGTTTACATATCCGACAACAGGATACTTCGATGCATTCTTCTATGCAATGCTTCATGAGGCAATGGACGAGGATACCTTCAACAGCGCTCTTTCCTATGGCGAAGGCGTATGGGATACCGACGGAGCTAAGCAGGTATTTGATACTGTTGCAAAGCTTGCTACTTACACAGAGGCAACAACTCCGGCAAACGCAAATGACAATGACTTCCAGAAGAATCAGCAGCTGATTCTGGATGACAAGGCAATCTTTATGCCGAATGGTACATGGGTAATCGGCGAGATGGCTGAGGCTCCTCGTGCAGAAGGATTCCAGTGGGGATTCACAGCTCTTCCGGCACTCACAGAGGGCGGCGAGAGAGCATCCTATACATTCTTTGAGCAGATCTGGATGCCGGCAGGCGCTGAGAACCAGGATTTAGGAAAAGCATTCATCGCTTATATGTACTCTGATGAAGCAGCAGGTATCTTCGCAAAGTCTGGAGCTATCCAGCCGATCGAGGGTATGTCTGACACACTTGATGGCGATAACAAGCTGTTCTACAGCATCTATGATACAGGCGCAGTTGCAGTTATGGATGCATTCGCTACAACAGATCCGGTTGAAGGTGTAACGGTTCGTACAACATTCTTTGATCCTGTAAACTCTCTGATCACAGGTGAGAAGACAGAAGAAGACTGGATCAGCCAGATCAAGACTGACAGTGAGAAGTTAAGAGGTGCTCTGAAAGAGTAATCAATTAAATAGCGTGCTGTCTGGTATGCAGGCAGAATAGTGGTAATGAGGCGGCCGGTGGATAATCGATTTATGCACCGGCCGTTTTTACGATTAGGTATGACACTTTAAAGATTGGAGATGAGTTAATGAGAGAAAACAAAGGAAGAGGAAGATTTATATTCTTCTGCCTCGCTCCCGCTGTAATACTGTTTGTTATTTTTATGATTATCCCTACCATCGACGTATTCCGTATGTCCATGTTTAAATGGGGCGGTTATACCGCAGATAAGACATTTGTAGGTCTTTCGAACTTTCAGACACTGTTCCAGAGCGATAAGTTCTATCGTTCTTTCCAGAATACAGTATTGCTGATCGTTCTGGTAACGATCGTAACCTTTGCACTGGCACTTATTTTTGCAGCGATCCTGACGAGAGAAAAAATCAAGGGACAGAATTTCTTCCGGGTTATTTTTTACATCCCGAACATTCTTTCCGTAGTTGTTATCAGTGCAATTTTCTCAGCGATCTATGATTCAAACCTGGGACTTTTGAATTCCATCCTGAGTATTTTCAGAGGGGAAGAGAATCCAATCCTCTGGCTGGGAAGTTCAAAGATTGTTATGTACAGTCTCGTAATAGCAATGATCTGGCAGGCAATCGGTTATTATATGGTTATGTACATGGCAAGTATGGCGAACGTACCGGAAAGCCTTTATGAATCCGCCAGTCTGGAAGGTGCAGGAAGAATCAAACAGTTCTTCTCTATTACACTGCCTCTGGTATGGACCAATATCCGTACAACCCTGACATTCTTTATCATCAGTACGATCAACATGAGTTTCCTGTTCGTAAAAGCCATGACACAGGGTAATCCGGACGGAACATCTCATGTATTCCTGAGTTATATGTATCAGGAGGCATATACCAACTCCTCGTATGGTTATGGTATGGCGATTGGTACCGTAGTATTCATATTCTCCTTCGCACTTGCAGGAATATTAAATGCTGTCACGAAACGTGATGAGATCGAGTTTTAAGGGGGGATGAAAATGAATAAGAAAGACACTGGAGCAATCAAGGAAACATCGAAAATAGCAAAATTTTTCATTTATGTTGTATTGATCTTTTTGGCAATAACGATCATCGTCCCGGTAGCATGGGTATTCATGGCTTCCATCAAGGAGAATGCTCAGTTTTACCGCAGTCCGTGGGAACTGCCAAATGCGATCCATTTCGAGAACTTTGTTCAGGCATGGCAGGAAGCGAGCATGGGTTCTTATATGGTCAATTCTGTTATTGTAACAGCAGTCGGCATTGGACTTTTGATCATTATTTCACTTCCGGCAGCTTATGTACTGGCAAGATTTAAGTTTAAATCCGGGAAATTCTGGAACGTACTGTTTATGGCAGGTCTGTTTATCAACGTAAACTACATTGTTGTACCAATCTTCCTGATGCTGAGCAATGCAGATACATTCCTCAGGAAAACACTTGGACATCCGTTTTTCCTGAACAACCTGTTCATACTGGCACTTATTTATGCATCAACGGCACTTCCGTTTACCATTTATCTTCTGTCAGGTTATTTCAAATCGCTGGCAAAGGATTATGAGGAGGCAGCTTATGTGGATGGTGCCGGATATCTCCGGACAATGGTACAGGTCATCTTCCCGATGGCAAAACCAAGTATTATCACAATCATCCTGTTTAATTTCCTGTCATTCTGGAATGAGTACATTATCTCTATGACAATGCTGACAAAACCGGAACTCAAGACACTTCCGGTAGGTCTTATGAACCTTATGGCAGCTCAGAGATCTGCGGTACAGTACGGAAGAATGTATGCAGGTCTGGTTATCGTCATGCTGCCTACACTGATTATGTACATGTGTGTTCAGAAACAGCTGACAGAAGGTATGACACTGGGTGGACTGAAAGGTTAAGGAGGATGCAGTATGAATGAATATACAAAAAAAATAGTAATCGGAATCCTCGCAGCGATCGTGTTTGTAGCATGTGTTGTCCTGGTTGTAGTTGGACAGAAGAATGTAGGTCCTACAGGACTTCTGACGATGCTGATCGGACTTGCAGGTCTGATTATTCTGCTTTGGCTTTACAATAGACAATATAAGTAAATGGGAAAACCCATATGCAGGAGGAATTAATATGAACCAGCAAAAAGGACGGGTGACGATACCCACCGATTTAGATGTGATTCCACAGACTCTGGAATTGATGGAGCAATGGGGAGCTGATGCGATCCGTGACTGTGACGGAACGGATTTCCCGCAAGAGCTCTGCAATGTTGATGCTAAAATTTATTCTACTTACTATACTACCAGAAAAGATAATCAGTGGGCGAAGGAGAATCCTGATGAAATTCAGCAGATGTATGTGATGACTCCGTTTTACACAGCGGACAGTGATGTGCTGAAGATTCGTCTGATGAAAGGGCTTTATCCGGATATGCTCACACCGAACAGCATAGATGATATCAAGCGCTGGTGGGAAGTGGTTGACCGTACAACAGGTGAAGTGGTACCTGTGGATAAGTGGAGCTACGCAGAGGAAGATGGTGTGGTTACCATTCAGACAGAAGCTTTCCATGATTACACGGTCAGCTTTCTGGCCTATATTATGTGGGATCCGGTGCATATGTACAATGCTGTTACAAATGACTGGCAGGGTGTAGAGCATCAGATGACGTTTGATGTACGGCAGCCAAAGACTCACGCATATACGATGAAGCGCCTGCGCAAATTTATTGAGGATCATCCTTATGTAAATGTGCTTCGTTTCACAACATTTTTCCATCAGTTCACGCTGATCTTTGATGAACTGGCCCGGGAGAAATATGTAGACTGGTATGGATATTCAGCATCTGTAAGTCCATATATTCTGGAGCAGTTTGAAAAAGAGGTTGGATATAAGTTCCGTCCGGAATTCATTATTGACCAGGGATATTATAATAACCAGTACCGGATCCCGTCAAAAGAGTTCCAGGATTTCCAGGCATTCCAGAGACGTGAAGTGCGTAAGATTGCAAAGGAAATGGTTGATATTACGCATGAGTGTGGCAAGGAAGCCATGATGTTCCTGGGAGATCACTGGATTGGAACTGAGCCGTTTGTAGAGGGCTTTGAAGAGATTGGTCTGGATGCGGTTGTAGGAAGCGTAGGAAACGGTGCTACACTTCGTCTGATCAGTGATATCGAAGGTGTGAAGTACACAGAAGGACGTCTTCTTCCGTATTTCTTCCCGGATACTTTCAATGAAAATGGTGATCCGGTGAAGGAAGCGAAAGTCAACTGGGTGACAGCAAGACGTGCAATCCTTCGTAAACCGATCGACCGTATCGGATACGGCGGATATTTAAAGCTTGCGTTAGATTTTCCTGAATTTATCGACTATGTGCATACGGTATGTGATGAGTTCCGTACTCTGTATGATAATATTAAAGGCTGCGTACCTTACTGCGTAAAGACAGTGGCAGTTCTGAACTGCTGGGGCAAGATGCGTGCCTGGGGAAATCACATGGTACATCATGCGCTTTATCAGAAAGAGAACTATTTTTACGCTGGTGTCGTAGAGGCTCTTTCTGGAGCACCGTTTGATGTGAAATTCATCAGCTTCCAGGATATTCTGGATGATCCACAGCTTCTGGATGGAATCGATGTTATTATCAATGTTGGTGATGCTGATACAGCACATACCGGCGGAGAATGGTGGGTGAATCCGGTTATTTCAGCGGCTGTTAAAAAATTCGTCTATAATGGTGGTGGATTTATCGGTATTGGTGAGCCTACAGCGCATCAGGCAAATGGACGATTCTTCCAGTTGGCAGGTGTACTGGGTGTGGAAGAAGAAACTGACTTCACACTGGGATATGACAAATACAACTGGGAAAGCCATGAACACTTTATTACAGAGGATTGTACCGGGGAAATTGACTTTGGCGAAAATCTGAAGAGTATTTATGCACTTGAGGGCGCTACTGTTCTTGTAGAGAAAGGGAAAAGAGTACGTCTGGCAGTCAACGAATTTGGAAAGGGACGTGCGGTTTATATGTGCGGACTTCCATACAGTTTTGAAAACAGCCGTCTCTTATATCGTTCCATTCTCTGGAGTACTCATGATGAGGAAAATCTGCACAGGTGGTTCAGTACTAACTACAATATCGAAGTTCATGCTTATGTAGAGAACGGAAAATACTGTGTAGTGAATAATACCTATGAACCGCAGGAGACAACTGTTTACCGTGGAGATGGCTCCAGCTTCGAACTGAAAATGGATGCCAATGAAATCATCTGGTACGAAATCTAATAATCTAATATAGAAGAGATAAGTAAAAGGCAGGAGGCGGGTTCTCCTGCCTTTCCTATATCATAAAACCCTCCGGGGGATGCGTATTACAAAACCCACCGGAATTTGTGAACAATAATACGTTTGCACAATTACGGATATCTTTGATAATATTTACAAAATTGCTTACATATAGAAAAAAATATGATATAATAATTACAACAAAATGGTCATGTAGATGGCCGGTAAGGAGGATAAAATGAATAAACCAGTATTGGTAATCATGGCTGCAGGAATGGGAAGTCGCTATGGCGGGTTGAAGCAGATTGACCCGATTGACAGTGAGGGTCATATCATCATTGATTTTTCAATTTATGATGCGATTCGTGCAGGATTTGAAAAGGTCGTGTTTATTATTAAGAAGGAAAATGAGGCGGATTTCAGAGCTGTGATCGGAGACAGAATGGAGAAGCATATTCAGGTGGAATATGTGTTCCAGGAGCTTGCAAATCTGCCGGAGGGTTATTCCGTGCCGGAAGGTCGTGTAAAGCCCTTTGGAACCGGACATGCAATTTTAAGCTGTATCGATGCGATCGACGGTCCATTTGCAGTTATCAATGCAGACGATTATTATGGACAGCATGCATATGAGATGATCTATAATTATCTTGCAAATCATGAGGATGATGATAAATACCGCTATACGATGGTTGGTTATATTCTGGAGAATACTTTGACAGACAACGGACATGTAGCAAGAGGCGTATGTGTGACAGATGAGAATCATTACCTTACAGATATCAATGAGCGTACGCATATTGAGAAACGCCCGGACGGAACATCTGCTTACACAGAGGATGACGGTGCTACCTGGCATGTGATTCCGGAAGGAAGTACGGTTTCTATGAATATGTGGGGATTCTCAGCAAGTATTTTGAAAGAACTGAAAGAACGCTTCCCGAAATTCCTGGATGCAAATCTGGCTTCAAATCCGATGAAATGCGAATACTTCCTTCCAACGGTAGTGAATGAACTGCTTGACGAGGGGAAGGCTACTGTCGAAGTTCTGAAGTCACAGGACAGATGGTACGGTGTAACTTATAAAGAGGACAAGGAATTTGTGGTAAATGCAATCAAAGCATTAAAGGACAGCGGTTTATATCCGCAGCATTTATGGGAGGAGAAATAAATGGGAAGAGAAGAGAAATGCCGGGAGATCGAGGAAGTGATCAAGCAGTTTGATCTGGCTGGAAATGTGGAGGCATATGAGCCATACGGAAGTGGACATATTAATGATACCTATCGCCTGACCTGTCGTCTGGAAGATGGAGGTGTGAAGTATTACATCCTTCAGCGTATGAACAAGGAGATTTTCACCAAGCCTGAGGAACTGATGGAAAATGTAGTAGGAGTTACTTCCTATCTTCGTAAAATCATTATTGAAAAGGGCGGGGATCCGGAGAGAGAGACTCTGAATATCATTAAGACTAAGGATGGAGAGAATTTCTACATAGACGGTCAGGGTGAATACTGGAGAGTATATGTATTTATTGAGGATGCATTCAGCTATGATGCCGTAGAAAAACCGGAAGATTTTTATGAGAGTGCAGTCGCATTTGGAAATTTCCAGAACCTGCTTGCAGATTATCCTGCTGATACACTGCATGAGACGATTCAGGGATTTCATGATACAAAGGCAAGATTTGCCAGATTTAAAGAAGTCGTTGCAGCAGACGTAATGGGAAGAGCTGCTTCTGTACAGAAAGAGATTCAGTTTGTACTGGATCATGAAGAGACTGCAAATGTTCTGGGAGATCTGCTGGCAGCCGGAGAGCTTCCTTTACGGGTAACTCATAATGATACAAAATTAAACAATATTATGATTGACAAAGAGACAGGAAAAGGGCTTTGTGTGATCGATCTGGATACCGTTATGCCGGGTCTGGCAGTCAATGATTTTGGTGATAGTATCCGTTTTGGCGCAAGCACCGGAGCAGAGGATGAGGTTGATCTTGATAAGATCAGCTGCAGCATGGAACTGTTTGAGCTTTATACAAAGGGATTCATTGAGGGATGTAAGGGAAGTCTTACTGCAAAGGAAATCGAGATGCTTCCGATGGGTGCAAAGGTTATGACCTATGAGTGCGGTATGCGTTTCCTGACAGATTATCTGGAGGGTGATGTATACTTTAAGATCCACAGAGAGAATCATAATCTTGACCGTGCAAGGACACAGTTCAAACTGGTTGCTGACATGGAACAAAAGTGGGAGACCATGAAAGAAATTGTTGCCAGGTATGCATAACTGCGTTATGATAAAAATGTATAAATACAAAAATTCTGTTTTAAAGGAGGAACTCAAATGTCAATTTTAGTTACAGGCGGTGCAGGTTATATCGGAAGCCATACATGCATTGAATTATTAAATGCAGGATATGATGTAGTTGTACTGGATAACCTTTACAATTCCAGTGAAAAAGCACTGGAACGTGTAGAGCAGATTACGGGAAAGAAAGTAACTTTTTATAAAGCAGATCTTCTTGATAAAGAAGCAATGAATGAGATTTTTGATAAAGAGGATATCGACTCCGTTATCCACTTTGCAGGACTGAAGGCTGTCGGTGAGTCTGTGGCAAAGCCTCTGGAGTATTATCACAACAACATGACAGGAACATTTAATCTTTGTGATGTCATGAGAAATCACGGTGTTAAGAATATTATCTTCAGTTCGTCAGCTACTGTATACGGTGACCCGGCTTTCATTCCGATTACGGAGGAGTGCCCGAAGGGTAAGATTACAAATCCTTACGGACAGACAAAGGGAATGCTGGAGCAGGTATTGACAGACCTTCATATCTCTGATCCGGAATGGAAGGTTGTACTGCTTCGTTATTTCAATCCGATCGGTGCTCACAAGAGCGGTCTGATCGGTGAGGATCCGAAGGGAATCCCGAACAATCTGGTTCCATATATTGCTCAGGTGGCAGTAGGTAAGCTGAAATGCCTGGGAGTATTCGGAGATGACTATGATACACATGATGGTACCGGTGTACGTGATTATATCCATGTAGTAGATCTTGCAAGAGGTCATGTAAAAGCTCTTAAGAAATTTGATGATGAACCGGCAGTATCTATCTACAATCTGGGAACCGGTAACGGATACAGTGTACTGGATGTGCTTCATGCTTTTGAGAAAGCCTGTGGAAAGACACTTCCTTATGAAGTAAAAGAGCGTCGTCCTGGTGATATCGCTACCTGCTATGCAGATGCAACGAAAGCAAAGGAAGAGCTTGGATGGGAAGCAGAGTATGGCATCGAGGAGATGTGTGAGGATTCCTGGAGATGGCAGAGTAACAATCCGGACGGGTACAATACAGAGAAATAAATCCTGCTGTCCACAGAATGGACAGTAATAAATAAATGTTGGGGTCAAAAGCATTTGACCCCATGATGCCTTCGGATTTTTCCGTGCTTC
>UQCM01000019.1 GCA_900539525.1 uncultured Blautia sp. | reverse complement strand
GAGCAAAAGGAAAGCCTCGCAGAGGCGATTTTGCGAATGGACTCTGAACTGTTACTGTGATAGGAAGAATAAGAGAAGAAACGGGTGCCGGAAATTTCTCCGGTACCCGTTTCTTCTCTCTATTTTTATATAGTTAATTCTCCTGAAATATTCCTGCAGCTGTCCCGCACTACGATATGATGCGGGACAATGATCTTCGTGGCAAGAAGATTCGGGTTCTCGATATGGTTGATCGCCTGCGATGCCGCCTCGATCCCGAGCTGCAGCGAGTTTACGTCGATCGAGGTGAGCTGAGGCGAGGTGAGTCTGGCGAGCAGAGAATTATTAAAGGAAACAATGGAAAGATCGTCCGGGATCGAGAGTCCGTATTCCAGACAGGCGCGCTCCAGTACGAGGGCAAGGATATCGTCGCTGACGATAACTCCCGTAGGGCGGTCTTCTTTTGCGAGCAGCTCATAGATGAGTCGACTGTCATCGGATAAGAGCGAGCGGATCTCGATACAGTATTCCGGGTTCCGGGGGATCCCGGCTTCCGCCAGGGCCAGCAGGTATCCGGCCTTGCGGTCGGCAGAAAACAGATGGCGGGTGTCACTTCCGATATAGGCAATCTTCCGGTGTCCAAGGCTGCAAAGATATTCGGTGGCTTCGCGGCCGGCAAGCTGGTTGTCGGTATCGATATAGATGGTCTGATTTGCGAACTGGCTGGCTTTTCCCACCAGTACGTAGAGCAGACCTTCATTATAGAGATAATCGATCACAGGATCCTGGTGTCTGGAGTAAAGGATGATAAAACCATCTACCTTACCGCTGCGGGTCATGGACTGGACGGCGTGGAGAATTTCCTCTTCATTCTGTCCGGTGATGATGGTGCTCATATACTGCCGCTGGTTGCAGAACTGGCTGATGCCGCGGATGACCTCCAGATAGAAGGAATTTTCATAGGCTTCCTTTGCGGAGGAGGGCAGAATGATACCGATCGTGCGGGAATTCTGGGTAGCCAGATTACTTGCCTGAAAATTGGGCTCATATCCAAGTCTTGCCATGGCACGCCGTACCTTTTCTTTTGTTTCCTCACTGATCGAGGGATTGTCCTTGCAGGTCCGGGACACGGTGGAAGGAGAAACGCCTGCAAGCGCAGCAACGTCTTTGATCGTAACAGCCATTTTAATGCCTCCTGTTCTATAGTTAATATGAGCCAAGGGACAAATGGACATAAAATACATGCTTGCATGTATTTTTATGTCTATGGGTCCCGCAAAACATGAGCAAGTAGCCATTTTTCAAAGAAAAATGAGCGGATTGCGAATGTTTTCGTCGATTTTGGGAGTGCGAAGCACGGAAAAATCGACGAAAGGCTCATTTGTCCCCTGGCTCTTAATATGATGCCAGGGTCAAAAGATCATGATTTTCATGTATGGCTCTGAAAGTTACCATTATTTTAAAATATATGCAACGATAAGTCAACTCCTGCATGCAATTCCATGCAAAAACTGAGCGTTTAAATTGCTTCAAAATATGCAAAACAGAGGAAGATTATGGTAAAACTATATAAAAATGGAGAAACAAACTTGTGAAAAACAGAGAAAAGGTCTTTTGTGTGCAAAAACAGCTTGCAAACCCGGTGCAAACAGGCTATATTTAATGCAAGCGATTGCACAATATATGCAAACAGAAACGACAGAAGTTGCACGCGGAGAAAAACTCTGGAGTACAACAGGGGTCTGACAGGAAAAGAGAAAAACAGAGAGAAACAAAAGATGCCAGAAAATGGCGAAAAAAGGGAGGTCTATAAGATGAAGAACGAAGATGCTTGTATGGGGATTTCGATCGTATCACCGGCAACGGGACAGGCAGTGAAGCTGGAAACAGTGCCGGATCCGGTGTTTTCAGAGAAGATCCTCGGTGACGGAATGGCTGTGATTCCGAAGGATGGAAAGATCGTAAGTCCGGTAGACGGCGAGGTGGTATCTGTGGCGGATACACTTCATGCCTACGGTTTCAGCACAGAGTCAGGGCTGGAGATCCTGGTTCATATCGGACTGGAGACGGTATCGCTGAAAGGGGAATGCTTTAAAAGCCATGTAAAGGTCGGAGACAAAGTAAAAGCAGGAGATCTGGTGGCAGAGGTGGATCTGGAGTTTCTGAAACAGAAAAACATCAATCCGGTCACCCCGGTGCTGATCTGTGACGGCCTGGATGGAAAAAGCCTGAATTGTGGAGAAGGTGAGATGAAGGCAGGTAAATCGACGCTGATGACAGTACTGGATGAATGCGCACCGGAAGAAGAAAAGAAGGCCGGGGCAGAGAAGACAGAAGCGAAGACTGAAACAAAGACAGAGGAAAAGATCAAGGCAGATACAAAAGAGACGAAAAAGAAAAAATTTGCCCTGAATTTTGATTTTCTGCAGAAGCTTGGAAAAGTGCTGATGGTGGTAATCGCTGTTATGCCTGCCGCCGGTCTGATGATCAGTCTTGGAAAGCTGGTTCAGATGGCAGGCGCAGATCTGCATCTGATCCTGATGGCAGGAAGCACCATGGAGAACATCGGATGGGCGATCATCAGTAACCTGCATATCCTGTTTGCGGCAGCGATCGGCGGTTCCTGGGCAAAGGAACGTGCGGGCGGCGCGTTTGCGGCAGTGATTGCGTTTATTCTGATCAACCGTATCACGGGAGCTGTTTTCGGTGTGACCGATGCTATGCTGGCAGATCCGAATGCAGTCACCTATACCCTGTTCGGACAGGAAATTCTTGTAAATGGCTATTTTACATCGGTTCTGGGAGCACCGGCACTTAACATGGGTGTCTTCGTGGGAATCATTGCGGGATTTGTCGGAGGTATGGTGTACAATAAATATTACAATTACCGGAAGCTTCCCGATGCATTATCTTTCTTTAATGGAAAGCGTTTTGTACCATTAGTTGTTATCCTGTGGTCTGTGATTATTTCACTTGTTCTGTCGATCGTATGGCCGGTTGTTCAGACAGGGATCAATTCCTTTGGTGTGTGGATCGCAAACTCTTCTTCCACTTCACCGATACTGGCACCGTTCGTATACGGAACACTGGAGCGTCTGCTTCTTCCGTTCGGTCTGCACCATATGCTGACGATTCCGATGAACTACACATCCTTTGGCGGAACCTATACGATTCAGACAGGTATCAGCGCAGGGGCACAGGTATTTGGACAGGATCCGCTGTGGCTGGCATGGGTAACTGACCTGATCAATTTCAAGGATGCAGGCGATATGGCATCCTACACCAATCTTCTGACAACCGTAACACCGGCACGCTTCAAGGTCGGACAGATGATCGGCGCTACCGGACTTCTTCTGGGTATTGCTCTGGCGATGTACCGCAGAGTTGATCTGGATAAACGTAAAAAATATAAATCCATGTTCCTGTCAACTGTTCTGGCAGTATTCCTGACAGGTGTAACAGAGCCGTTAGAGTTCATGTTTATGTTCTGCGCTCTGCCGCTGTATCTGGTATATGCAGTGCTGCAGGGATGTGCCTTTGCCATGGCTGGTATCTGGGATCTGCGTCTGCACTCCTTTGGAAATCTGGAGTTTATCACGAGAATCCCGATGTCTGTAAAAGCGGGACTGACAGGAGATATCATTCATTTTGTGATCTGTGTTGTTGCATTCTTTGCGATCGGATATTTTGTCGCATACTTTATGATCGGAAAATTCAAGTTCGCCACACCGGGACGTCTGGGAAATTATACGGATGACGGTGCAGAGGAAGAGTCTGCAGGCTCAGGTGCATCAGGCTCTGGAAAAGGCAGTGGACAGGCAGAGAGAATCATTGCACTTCTTGGCGGCAGAGAGAATATCACTCTCGTGGATGCCTGCATGACAAGGCTTCGTGTGACAGTAAAGAATCCGGAGCTGGTGGCAGAGCTTCCCGCATGGAAGGCGGAAGGGGCACTGGGACTGCTGAAAAAGGACAACGGTATCCAGGCGGTCTACGGTCCGAAGGCAGATGTGCTGAAGTCGGATATTAACGATATCCTATGATGCCAGGGGCAAAAGGTCATAAACCACGTTGTGCTTGCACATAAGTGGTTTTATGACTTGTTGACCCACCCAAAATGAGGATAAAAGTGGGACGTATGTCTCGCGATATCCGAATTTTGGGCAGGATTGTGGGAGTGCGTAGCACGGAACAATCCGTATGGCATCTTTTAACCCGCTAAAGATGAGCGGATTGCGAAACAAAAGCTGGAGGAAAGATGAAGATTCTTACATTGAACACCCATAGCCTGGTGGAAGAGGATTATGAAAGAAAGCTTCTGCAGTTTGTGGAAATGGCTGCGGCAGAGCAGCCGGACATCATCGGGCTGCAGGAGGTAAACCAGAGAAAGGACGCCCGTGTCCTGCCGGAGGAACGGCTGCATGGCTACACAAGGTGCAGCGGCTTTCAGGGAGCGGTGAAGGAAGGAAATCACGCGGCAAGGCTGGCAGAACTGCTGGAGAAGAAAGGGGTTTCCTATCACTGGACATGGATACCGGTGAAGCTGGGATATGATATTTATGAAGAGGGACTGGCGGTATTTTCCCGCCGCCCCATTCTGGAGACAGATGAGTTTTCCATCAGCCATACGGAGGACTTTCATAACTGGAAGCGCCGCAAGATTCTGGGCATCCGGACGGATGGTCCGGTAGACCACTGGTTCTACACGGTTCATATGGGCTGGTGGAAAAAGGATGAGGAGACGTTCTGGGATCAGTGGGACGCTGTGCAGGCAGGACTGGAAGACAAAATCAAGGGTGGCGGCAATGTCTGGATCATGGGTGATTTCAACAGTCCGGCACAGGCAAAAAACGAAGGTTATGATTATGTGAAACAGTCCGGGTGGCTGGATACCTATACACTGGCACAGAAAAGATCCGGTGAATATACGGTGGAACAGGTTATTGACGGATGGCGTGACCGGAACACATGCAGCGGTATGAGGATCGATTATATATGGAGCCGGAGAAGAGAAGCGGTCACAAGCTCTCGCGTGGTTTTTGACGGGACGCAGTATCCACAGATTTCCGACCATTATGGAGTGATGATTGAAACGGAGGAAGAAAAATGACGAAAGCAGCAGGGATTTTATTATCAATTACGAGCCTGCCATCCAGATATGGAATCGGATGCTTTTCAAAGAGCGCATATGATTTTGTGGACTGGCTGCAGAAGGCAGGACAGTGTTACTGGCAGATCCTTCCGCTGGGACCTACCAGCTATGGAGATTCGCCTTACCAGTCGTTCTCGACATTTGCCGGAAATCCATATTTTATCAGTCTGGAGGCACTGATCGAAGAGGGTGTGCTCACGGAGGAGGAATGTGATGCGGCGGACTTCGGTACAGAAGCGACTCAGGTGGATTATAAGAAGATCTATGACAGCAGATATCTGCTGCTGCGCAAAGCGTACGAGCGCAGCGATATCAGCCGTAACCCGGATTACCAGAGGTTTGTGGCTGAGAATAACTGGTGGCTTTCTGATTATGCGCTGTTTATGGCTGTAAAAGGCAGATTTAACGGTGTGCCATGGACGGAGTGGGCAGAGGATATCCGGCTGAGATGGCCGAATGCAATGGACTATTACCGCAGGGAGCTGTATTTTGACATTGAATTTCAGCAGTATATGCAGTTTGTGTTCTACCGTCAGTGGAACGACCTCAAGAGGTATGCCAATGAGCACGGCGTGCGTATCATCGGTGATATCCCGATCTATGTAGCGATGGACAGTGCCGACACCTGGAGTCATCCGGAGCTGTTCCAGCTTGACAGAGAGAACCTGCCGACAGCAGTGGCGGGATGTCCGCCGGATGGATTTTCCGCTACGGGCCAGCTCTGGGGAAATCCTCTCTACCGCTGGGATTACCACAGGAATACAGGGTATCAGTGGTGGCTGAGCCGCCTGGCTCACTGCTTCCGGATCTATGATGTTGTAAGGATCGACCACTTCCGGGGATTTGATGAATACTATTCGATTCCGTATGGTGCAAAGTCCGCCATTGACGGACACTGGGAAAAGGGACCGGGCATGGATCTGTTTTACCGTGTGCGGGAGGCACTCGGGCAGCATGATGTGATTGCGGAGGATCTGGGATTTATGACGGATTCGGTACGTCAGCTGGTAAGAGAGAGCGGCTTCCCGGGGATGAAGGTGCTGGAGTTTGCGTTTGATTCCAGGGATACCGGCTGTGTCAGTGACTACCTGCCTCACAATTATACGGAGAACTGCGTGGCATATACGGGAACTCATGACAATGAGACGCTGACAGGATGGCTTGAGAGCATCACAGAGGAAGAAAAGAAGATGGTCAGGGAATATCTGTGTGATTCCCATACACCACAGGACAGTCTGTTCCGGCCGATGATCGGACTGATCATGCGCAGCAATGCAGCACTTTGTATCATTCCGATGCAGGACTATCTGGGCTACGGAAATGAATGCAGGATGAATCAGCCGTCTACCGTGGGAAAGAACTGGAAGTGGAGAATGACGAAAGAGGAATTTACCGAAGAACTGCAAAAAGAGATTTGTCTGCAGACAGCACGCTTCGGGCGGCTGGGATGGCAGCAGTGCACATACTTTTGATTTCGACGAAGAAGAGTTTGAGTTTCAGACTGTGAGTCGGTTATCGGTTCAATAATTATTTAAGCAGCGGCCAATGAGCAGGTCGCTGCTTTTTTTAGGGAAAGAAACAGCCGCCACTACTCGCAATAGTGACGGCTGTTGAAAATAGCTTATAACTTATGTACATCATTCATGATAACCGGACGATTCTGAACCGGTTTTCATTTAAACTGATTATTCAGCAGTGATAGCGCCTGTCGGACATTCAGCTTCGCAGGTACCGCAGTCTAAGCATGCATCAGCATCGATCACATATTTTCCATCGCCTTCGCTGATTGCTTCTGCAGGACATACGCCTTCACATGTTCCACATGCTACACACTCGTCAGTAATTACATATGCCATGATTGTATCCTCCTTATATCTTTCAGTTTGGACTTGTGTTCAAGTCTTTCACTTATTCTAATACATTTACTGCTATTATACAAGTAAAATCTTCGGAAAATTCCTGGTACGGATGGAAAATGGTTACTTTTTTTACTGTAGTCGTGTAAGGGGAATTTTAACATAATCTAAAGGAGTTTTGTACTGTACAAACTGCCCAAATTCATATAGAATAAAAGTGATATTATCAACAGAAGATATAAAAAGGAGAAGGAGGAAAAGAAAAATGAGAGCAAAAAAAGCTGTTTTTGCAGGTGTTCTGGCTTCTGTCATGCTGTGTCAGACGATATCTGCGCCCTGGCTTGCCGGCACAGGTGCGCTGCATGCACAGGCTGCGGCGGCAAATGTGGTGCTGAACAAGACTGCCACGGCATCCGGCGTAGAGAATGATTCCGCTGTCTGGACGGCAGACAAGGCGGTAGACGGTGACAGCAGCAGCGCAGACAGCCGCTGGTCTTCAGCACGTATGCGCCCCACCGGCACGGGGACGGAGCAGACGCCTCAGTGGCTGAAGCTTGACCTGAAGGCAGATACGACAGAGGTGGAATCCATCAAGATTAAGTATTATCTGAAGGTGTGGAGCACTCAGTATAAGATTCAGACCAGTGCCACAGGAGAAGACGGAAGCTGGGAAGATGTGTATACACAGGCACAGCGTGCCGACAGCAATGATACGGATGTCATTGACACCATCGAAGCTTCGGCAATGACAAAAACGACACTGAAGAGATATGTGAGATTCTATTTTGAAAAGCTCAATGCAAATGCGGCCGGGGTAGCCGTTTCCGTAAGAGAAATCGAAATTTACGGCACCCAGGGCGGCACCATTGATACAGTCACCAGCGCACAGGAGGCTCTGAACGCGGTTCCGGCACTTACCGTTTCAGAGACGGATACTGCACTGCAGATCCCGTCAGTATCGGATGCCTATGAGATCAGGGTGTACGGCAGTGAGGTAGACAGAGTGATCGGAGATGACGGTACGGTTTCCCCGCTTCATATTGGAGAGCGCAGCATGAATGTCATCCTTCAGGCGACCAGTAAGTCGGATCCTTCCGATACGGCGAAGAAGAACATGACCGTGACGGTACCGGACAATACCGGCCGCTTCCCGGAGCTGTTCCCGCAGATCAGCGATCCGAACCCGATGCCGGATGTGCTCCCGACGATCCAGGAATGGTATGGATATAACGGAGATTTCACCATTAGTGAAGATACTGAGATCATCTATCATGACCCGGCAAATCTGGGCCTGGCTGAGGTGGCAGCCGAGATGCAGGCGGATCTGAAGGAAATCTGCGGCTTTGTTCCGGAAGTCAGAGCAGGTGCCTCCGGTGATTCCAATGATATCCTTCTGGAATCTCTGACAGAGGATACTTACGGAACCGGCGAGGAGGGCTATCTTCTGGTGACGGATGATGCAGGAATCCATATTTTCTCTGCAGGAAAGACGGGTGTCCTTTACGGAACAGTTACGGTAGAACAGATCCTTTATCAGGATCAGGCACATCAGACCGTGCCAAAGGGCGTGATCCGCGATTATCCGCTGTATGCGGTCAGAGGTATCATGATGGATGTGGCCAGAATTCCAACCAGAATCCAGTTCCTGGAGGATTATACCAGGATCCTGAAATGGTATAAGTTAAATGAGATGCAGATTCATTTAAATGATAATCAGTGGTCGGATCCGCCTTACTCACCGGATTATAACCAGTGGGAAAATGTAGAGGCATCCCATCGTCTCTATTCCGACACCTTCCCGTCACTGGCCGTGCAGGATTCCAAGTTTATGACGGACAGAGACTACGAGGGACGGTATGACTACTACTACAATGTGCATACGGAAATGAAGGAAAAACATGGTACGGCAGGCGAGCTGTATTATACGAAGGAGGAATTTAAGGATCTCCAGAAACAGGCAGAGGCAAGAGGCATCCAGGTGGTTGCCGAGCTTGATACGCCGGGACATTCTGCAGCCTATACGAAGTATGTGTATAAGAATCAGGAAGAGGTCATCAAGTCTCTGACAGAGAAAGGATACCTGAACAGGGCGGATTATCTCGATGCGAACGGAGAGGTGAAAGCAGGCGCTTCCTTCTATATCCACAATCCGAACAACTTCGAGCTGCTGGCACTCGATGATCAGAGCACGGATCAGACCACAAGGCAGAATGCCGTAAATGCAAAGATTTTCATGAAGGCACTTTTTGATGAGTATCTGGGCGGGGATGACCCGGTATTTACAGGAGATGCCGTCAGTGCCGGAGTTGACGAGTACTGGGATAAGAATACAGGAAACAATAAAGACGCGTTCCGCCGATATATGAATTACATGTATAATCTTCTGGGAGAGAGTGAGAATGGTTATGGAAAACAGGTCCGCATGTGGGGCGCTGTGATGCTGATGCCGGGAAGCACAGTCATCAACAAGGATATCGTTCTGGATATCTGGGCAACCTATGAAGATGATCCGATCGCCAGAATGAACGAGGGCTTCCGTGTGATCAATGTTCCCCAGCCATACCTGTATACCACACCGGGACGTTACCATAAGGATATGATCCGTGAGGAATATATTTATTACAACTGGGATCCGGTGATCTTTAACGGAAATGTCCGTGCAGAAAAGGGCGAGCCTTTGCTTCTCGGAGCGAAAGCGGCACTCTGGGGAGATGAGAACCGTGAGGGTATCACAGAAGCAGACTTAAATGAGCGCTATCTCAGACTCTGTGCGATGGTCGGTGAAAAGACCTGGGGCGGCACAAAGGCAGATGATACCTTTGTGGATTATTCCCAGACCTTTAACAGCTTAAGAGAGGGGCCGGGCACACAGATCGCAAATCAGATCGACAGTAAGTCGAATGTCGTTCTGGACTATGATTTTGAAAACGTATCAAAGGATGGAAAAACCGTCTATGATGCCAGCGGAAACGGTTATAACGGCAGCATCACAGGCGGAGAGGTCGTAGAAAAGGAAGGGCAGACCTGGCTTAGATTTGACGGCAATACTACCGTGGAGACACCGCTGACCAGCCTGGGATATCCGTATACCATGAGCTTTGATGTTTATCTGGACGGTACAGAGGAGAATACAAAGGAATCCTCCCTGTTCTCCGGCTATGACGGAAGGCTTCAGGTGGCCGGAATGGATGGAAAGCTGAGCCTGAACAGGGATTATTTTACCCAGTCCTTTGATTATCAGGTGAAGAATGAAGAAAAACACACGATTACGATCGTGGGAACCTATCAGGTGACGAAGCTGTATGTGGACGGTGTATTTACAAAGATCCTCTATGCGGCAGCCAGTGACAAGGACAACGGAGGCGCAGTCGGAGCGAGCACCTGGGCCGATCAGGACAATAACTTTCGTACCACCTTTGTATTCCCGATGAATACGATCGGAAAGGATTTTTCGGGATATCTGGCAAATATCAAGGCATACAACAAAGCATTATCCACAGAGGAGCTGTCGGCAGAGGAATCGGCAGGCGGTGAAGTGGATGTGGCAAGGAACCGCCATGCTTATGCGGATAATGGAAATTCTACATTCTGGGGTGATGAGATGCGTCTCTATCCGGCATGGAAGGCTACCGATGGCGATGGACATGTGACAGGAGCCACAGGCGTATCCACCTCCAATGAGTCCCGCTGGAATTCTTCCGACAGGGACACCGATTTCCTGATGGTGGATCTGGGAGAGAACAGAAGTATTTCAAAAGTTGTGATCGACTGGGAGGCTTCCAGATATGCTGCGGATTACGAGATTCAGGTATCCGGTGACAGAAAGAACTGGAAGACGGTGAAAACTGTAACCGGAAATACATCCGCCCTGACCACGGATACCTTTGACGCTGAAAATGCCCGTTATGTAAAGATGCAGGGCGTTCACCGCAGGGCGGGGTCAAATGAATACTGTATTTATGAGATGAAGGTGTATGGCACCGTTGACAAATCACAGTTGAAAAAAGCGTGTGAGGAGAAAGCAGAAATCCTTGCACAGAAAGCGATCAGCTGGGAGAATGCCAATGTTCTCTATGACGGCTATGTGGCTGCAAAGGCTGTGCTCGGCGATGTGATGGCAGGGCAGGAGGAAGTTGATGCTGCTGTTCTGGCGCTCGAACAGGCAGAGGAAGCAGCAAAAAAAGAGGAAGCAGCAGAAAAGCAGGAAGCGATTGCGGAGGCGATCAGCAAGGCGGCTGCGGTGCTGAAAGAGAAGGATTCCTATGATGCGGCAAGCTGGCAGGCATTCGAGAAAGCATATGAAGCAGTCGTAAATGCGTCTGCGGATCTTACCGCGGAAGAGCTCCAGACGCTGCTGGCGGCTCTGGAAAATGCACAGAAGGGACTGGTCAGAAAGCCATCCGGTCCGTCGAACCCGGAACAGCCGGCGAAGCCTGCAGTGGCACTGACTGCTCCGAAGGTCACCGCCGTAAAGAGCATGGAGACAAAGGTCAGGGTATCCTGGGAGAAAGCAGAGCATGCCGCATCCTATCAGCTCTATCGCAAAACGGGAAGCAGCGTAACAAAGGTGGGCGGTCCGGTGACGGGCACCACGGCTTATGATACGAATCCTGTGGGTGGAAAGAAAATGTCCTACTATGTAGTGGCGCTTTCCGGAGGCCAGAAGGAATATAAAGACAGCGCAGCAGGAAGCACAAAGGACATCACGCTTCCAAAGGCGACAGCGAAGGTGACCGCCACGCAGCAGAAGGGCCAGAAGGCAGTCACTGTCAAGTGGAAGAAAGTAAAGAAGGCTTCTTCTTATATCATCTACCGCGCGGAGAACAGAAAGGGCAGCTGGAAGAAGATCGCCACGGTGAAAAAAGGAATCTCTTACCGCGATAAAAAGAAGCTGAAAAAAGGCAAAACCTATTACTACAGAGTGGTGACGGTATCTGCAAAGACCTACAGCCCGATGAAGGAAGCAAAGAAGGCTGTAAAGATAAGATAAATACAAAATAAATACAAAACTCTGTGCCCTTGCATAACAGAGAAAAAAGTATTATAATTTCTGTGCAAGTTCGCACGAACAGGCAGCGGAGCGGATGAAGACATTCGCTTCGCTGAATCATTATAAAACAAGGAGGACAAACTCATGACAAAGGTAACAAAGGATATGGTAATCGGAGAACTTCTGAGAATGGATCCTGAGATGGCAGGCGTTCTCGTAGCAGGCGGTATGCACTGTGTAGGCTGCCCGTCCGCACAGGCAGAGACACTCGAAGAGGCAGCTCTGGTTCATGGGATCGAGCCGGATGTACTGGTAGCGAGAGTGAATGCTTTCGTGGAGAGCAGGCAGGCATAATTCTGCAAACGCAAGAGGGACTGTGACGCTGACTGATGAGAACCAGCGGTATACAGCCCTCTTTTTTGTTTCATGGAAAATTACTGTGCATCCGCGTAGAAGAGCCAGGGAGTATTGTATGTGAGGGAAGAGTATGGAAGATGCTTATGTGTTGCAGCTGTTAGAACCAAAATTTAAAGAATTCCATTTATGTTTTTGCGGCTATGCGGACTGTGAACCGCTTCACAGCTATGGACCGGCAAGCCGGCCGAATTATATTATTCATTATATTCTGGATGGAAAGGGCATCTATCAGGTGGGAGAACGGAAGTATTCCCTTTCGAAAGGGCAGGGATTTCTGATTGAGCCGGAGACGCTTACCTTTTACCAGGCAGACAGGGAAGAGCCGTGGAGCTATCTGTGGATCGGCTTTGGAGGAATCGGGGCGGCAAAGCTGATCCAGGATATCGGACTGAACAGCCGGCAGCTGACGTTTCAGTGTGATTATGGAGATGAGCTGAAGGAAATAGTATTTTCGATGCTGAAGCACACAGGGTCTACCGCTTCAAATCTGTATTACCTGCAGGGCAGGCTTTATGATTTTTTTTCCGTGCTTACAAGGGACAGTGTGGTTGACTCTTACGAAGATACGACAAAGGAGAGTATGTATGTGCAGGAGGCAATCGCATATATCAGAAATAATTACTCGAAGGGAATTACCGTGTCTGATATTTCGGAGTATCTGAATATCAACCGCAGCTATCTGTATACAATATTTAAAAACGACCTGGATCTGTCGCCCAAAGAGTTCCTGACGAAATTTTGCATCTCCCGTGCGAAAGAACAGCTGACGCTGACGGACCTTCCGGTGGAATATATTGCAAATTCCTGCGGGTATAAAAGTACCATTGTGTTTACAAAGGCATTTAAACAGGAAATCGGCATAACCCCGAGCCAGTATCGCAAGACAAACCGTAAGGAGACAAAAAGCCGCCTTGCTGCGAGCAGGGAAGAGCTGGATGAGATTGGCGGAAAAAGGAAGAAGTTTATATAATAAAATGATGAGAAGAGGCAATTGTTATCTAACATTTTGTATATTTTTAAGAACAAAATGGTATAACAGGAGTCTCTTTTTTCGATTATACTGGATTTAGAGATAAGGATCGTGCGCATAGATTCCTCTGTAAAAGTAAACGTATATTTTAAGAGACAAAAGTCCTGCTGGCACTGCAGGACGGGAAAAGGAGGAAAAAATGAATACTCAGAAAAAAGAAATGCAGTATAAGTATGCAACAACAAGGGAGAAGCTCTGTTTTGGTATCGGAGCGATTGGAAAGGATGCAATTTGTAATCTTGTAGGGGCATTTTTGATGCTTTATTTTACAGATACTCTGTATCTGGCACCGGCATTTGTGGGAGTGCTGTTCTTTGTTGCAAGAATCTGGGATGCGATCAACGATCCGATGATGGGAATGATCGTTGACAACACACACACGAGATTCGGTAAATTCCGTATCTGGCTTGTGATCGGAACGCTGGTAAACTCGGTAGTATTTGTACTTCTGTTTCACAGCTTCCATTTGTCGGGTACCTCTCTGTATGTTTACGTTTCCGTCATGTACATATTATATGGAATGACGTACACCATTATGGATGTGCCGTACTGGTCCTGGCTTCCGAACCTTACCAATGATCCGAGGGAGAGGGAAAAGGTGTCGGTAATTCCGCGTTTCTTTGCGAGTCTGGCGGGATTTTCCGTGTCTACATTCGGACTTTACATTATCAACTACTTCAACCGTGCAGCAGGTGAGGAAAACCTGTTTGCAGAGACAGGATATACCATTTTTGCAGCTGTCATTGCAGTCATTTTTATCGTAACCATTGGCATTACGGTATGTAACGTAAAGGAAGAATCGACGGTAGGAGCATCCGCAGAAAAAACAAGCTTAAAACAGGCATTTCATATTATTGTAAAGAATGACCAGCTTCTGGCATTTATCGGTCTTCTGCTTACCTTTAATCTGTGTACACAGATTGCCAAGAGCTTTGCCGTTTATTATTTTAAAAATGTATGTGGAAATGAATATCTGTATTCCATCTTTGGATTTGCGATTATTGCAGAGATGCTTGGTCTGATCTGCTTCCCGAAGATTGCTGCAAAGATCAGCCGTGAAAAGGTATATGCGATGGCATGCGGCCTTCCGATTGCAGGATTTGTCCTTCTTGGCATTGCCGGATTTGTCGCACCGCAAAGCGCCGTTCTCGTTGTACTCTGCTGTGCACTGCTGTTCTTTGGTTCCGGTCTTTCACTTGGTGTTACAACCTGCTGTATGGCGGATGTCATCGATTATGGTGAAGTAAAATTCGGGGTTCGTAATGAAAGCGTTACCTGTTCTGCCCAGACATTTCTGATGAAGGCAGCAATGGCTGCAGCCGGCGGATTGACAGGTATCGGTCTTCAGGTTGTAGGATATGACGCAAAAGCAGCTGTTCAGAGTGCCGGTACAATTATGGGAATCCGGGTTCTGATGATCGTAGTTCCCATTATCCTGGCAGCGGTCAGCTTTGCAATTTATAAAAAGTTCTATACTCTTAAGGGAGAAAAAATGGCAGAGGTAACAAGAAAAGTAAACGAGATGCATAAAAAGAATGCGTGAAAGGAGCAGAAAAAGATTTATGGCAAATATTATTTTTCACAGTAGAACAAAGACCTTTCATTTACATAATGATTCCATCAGTTACATCATGACGGTACTGGAAAACGGACATCTGGGACAGCTCTATTATGGAAAACGGATTCATGATAAGGAAGACTTCTCCTATCTTGTGGAGAAGTGTGGAAGACCGATGACTTCTTACGTGTTTGAAGGGGACAGGACATTTTCCCTGGAGCATATCCGTCAGGAGTATCCGGTATATGGTTCTACGGATTACCGTCATCCTGCGGTAGAAGTCCTGCAGGAGAATGGAAGTCGCATTTCTGATTTTCAGTATACAGGTCATACGATCTGTGACGGGAAGCCCGGACTTAGCGGGCTTCCAGCGACCTACACGGAGTCAGACGAAGAGGCAAAGACACTTTGTGTTACACTTTATGACCGTGTGACGGATATAAAAGTGGAGCTGCTTTATACGATTTTTGAGGAAGGCGCAGTGATCGCAAGGAGCACGAAGCTTTCCAACGAGGGAACCAGACCGGTACATCTGCTGACAGCTATGAGTATGTGTCTGGATCTGCCGGATAAGGATTACGTGTGGATGCAGCTTTCGGGATCATGGTCAAGAGAACGCCATGTGAAGAATCGCACACTGGAGCAGGGAATTCTGGCGATTGACAGTATGCGGGGAAATTCGTCCCATGAGCACAATCCCTTCATGGTTCTGAAACGCCCGAATGCAACAGAAAATGAGGGGGAGGTCATCGGTTTCAGTCTGGTCTACAGCGGAAATTTCCGGATCCAGGCAGAAGTAGACACACACGATGTAACCCGGATCACGGCAGGAATCAATCCGGCAGGCTTTGACTGGAAGCTGGATGCACAGGAGAGTTTCCAGACACCGGAAGCGGTGATCGTGTATTCTGAAGATGGGCTAAACGGTATGAGCCAGACCTTCCACAGATTATACAGAAAACGTCTGGCACGGGGATACTGGAGAGACCGCCCGAGACCGATTCTGAACAATAACTGGGAGGCGACTTATTTTGACTTCACAGAAGACCGCCTTGTAGAGATCGCATCGAAGGCAAAGGAATGCGGTGTGGAATTGTTCGTTCTGGATGACGGATGGTTCGGAGAGCGGAATAATGACCGTGCAGGACTGGGGGACTGGATTCCCAACAAAGCGCGTCTTCCCCGGGGAATCACAGCACTTTCTGAACGGATCGAGGCTCTTGGAATGAAGTTCGGGCTCTGGTTTGAGCCGGAGATGACGAACAGGGATTCGGATCTGTACCGCGCACATCCGGACTGGATCCTGCAGACACCAGAGCGGAATGTTTCTCATGGAAGATATCAGTATGTGCTCGATTTCTCACGGAAAGAGGTGGTGGACTGCATCTATGGCATGATGCATAAGATTCTGTCGGAAGCCAGGATTTCATACATTAAATGGGATATGAACCGGAGCATCACGGAGTGTTATTCAGCAGTCCTTGCGGCAGACCGACAGGGAGAGGTCTTCCACCGGTATATCCTTGGAGTATATGATCTGTATGAGCGTCTGACAAGTGCATTTCCGCAGGTGCTCTTCGAATCCTGTGCAAGCGGAGGCGGACGGTTCGATCCGGGGCTTCTGTATTATGCACCTCAGGGGTGGGCAAGCGATGATTCCGATGCGGTGGAGCGGCTGAAGATTCAGTATGGAACCTCCATGTGCTATCCGATCAGCAGTATCGGGAGCCATGTATCCGTGACACCGAATCATCAGGTCTTTCGGAACACGCCTCTCCATACAAGGGCAAATGTGGCGTATTTCGGAACCTTTGGTTATGAACTTGACTTAAATAAGCTGAGTCCGGAGGAAATCGGGCAGGTAAAAGCACAGATTTCATTTATGAAAGAGTACCGGGAAATTCTGCAGTTTGGAACTTTTTACAGGCTGAAAAGTCCGTTTGAGGGAAATGAGACTGTCTGGATGGCAGTAAGCGAAGATAAGAATACGGCGATCGTCGGCTGGTACCGCGTGCTAAACGGCGTAAATATGCCTTACAGCCGTGTACGGCTCAGAGGATTACATCCGGATGTTGTGTATGAAAATATACAGAACGGAACGGAAAATTATGGAGATGAACTGATGAATCTGGGGCTGATCACGACAGATGTGACTGCCGGGGAGGTTCCGGGGACTGCCGTGCCCTGCACGGATTTTGAGTCCAGAATTTATCTGTTAAAGGCAAAGGAGCAATCGTAGAATATGGAAAAGAAAAATCATATGGGACTTCGTGTCGGGATGATGCTGGTTGGAATTTTACTGATCGGATTTTGTGTTTCATTTTTCCGGCTTGCCGGCTTCGGTGTAGATCCGTTTACCGGGATGAACCTGGGAATCAGCGGGTTTATCGGATGGACCTTCGGGACATGGCAGCTGATTGCAAATATGATCCTTCTGATTGTGGTATTTTTTACCGTACGGAAATGTATCGGGGCGGGAACGATCATCAATATGGTATTTGTCGGATATATCGCAGACTTTATCTGCTGGCTGGCACAGGATGTTATCCATGTAGAGATGGTATTGGCACTTCGCATAGCTGCTCTTTTGCTGGCCCTGCTGTTTGCCTCTCTCGGAGTTGCGCTTTATATGAAAGCGGATATGGGGATCGCACCCTATGATAGTGTGGCGGTCATCATCGAGAAGGAGACAGACGGAAAAATACCGTTTCATATCGCTAGAGTGCTGTCGGATATCACGGTACTTGTGGTTGGAATCATCTTCTGCATCGCAGCAGGAAACAGTGTGTGGATGGTGGCGGGAATCGGAACCGTCTGCAATGCGCTTTTTAATGGACCCGTTATCCGGTTTTTCAGGGAACAGCTTGACAGGAAATGGCCGGATTTATAGGAGACAGACAAAAGGGATAGCGTATAAGCGCGCTATCCCTCTTGTCTGTGTTAACCTGAACAAGAACCGTTAAAGATGTATCGAGTCATTGCTCAAACGGTATCTTATGAAATTTCTGCCAGCTTCTGAATCGCATGCTCCGGGATCAGGCATTCCATGTGTTCGGAATAGAAAGCCCGCATGCCCGCAGTAAACTTACCGCCCTTTCCATACTCGGATAAAATATTGCAGATCTTGTTAAATTCCTCCGGACTGTGGCCGGATTTGCTGACCAGAAGATGATATTCCTTTGCAGTATGATGCTTGTAAAGGGAGTTCTCTCCCTGATAAAAGGCATTCAGGATCTCTGCCACATGGATCACCGTATCCAGACTGTTGAATTTGTAAAGGCGTGTCAGATTAACCGGAGGTTCAGCTGCAATTTCCGGAGCCGGCGCCTGGGTATTTGCCTGTTCTGTGTGTTTTTTCTTTGCTTCCAGTATCTTGTTGAACAATCCCAGAATATCGTCTGCTCCTTCGAACTGAGAGGCAATCGGGGAATCATCCATATTCGGAAAATCACCGCTGCCGGAAGGAGAGAATCTGGCAAATCTGGTATCCAGCTCCTCGGGATCCTCCACCTTGGTAATAATCAGGATAATCGTCTCTGAGGGCAACGGAATGGCTTCGATCATAAGCGGTATGTCATTAGCCTCGAATCCGAATTCAGAGGCTGCCTGCTGCATCATGTCACGAAAAAGTGCTTTCGCCTTGTCGGAGCCGTAGGCAAGCTCCGTGATCTTGATCTGGCGGTTAGCCAGGTCTTCCTTCGTAAGGGTGCAGCGTATCTGGTTTTCACTGATCTTTTCTATCTTCATATTTATCACTTCCTGTCCTGTTTCCGTTCACGGTCGGTAGTAGAAGAAAAACTGGTTTGAGTATCAAAACGGATTTTCGGAATCTACGGAACGGTTATTATAGTATATGCCACTGTTTGTCTGGTATTTCTCATAGTATAAACAATCAGATGCGGTCTGTCAAATCTATTCTGATGTTTCAAGGAAAATATAAAACCCCCGGATGCTGCGAGATCAGCGTCCGGGGGTTTTTAGCAGATATGTTTGTATATAAGGACACTTCGCTGATATTATACATCTCTGATTTTGAGCAATCAACAGAAATTAAATCTTAGATACAGAATTCATCTGCTGAAAATCAGAGAAAATCCCGAGAGAGCCAGGAAACTGGCATATAAAAAGGTGATATTAAACAGTGGCGACATTCAAATAAAATAAATAGTCACAAACTATTGACAAATAAACATATACACGCTATAATGTTTGCAAATCATAAATAAGGTGGTGGAGGATGAAATTTCTATTTCTTTTTGCCGTCACAGGAATGGCAGCGGTGTGGGATATCAGGACTGGAAAAGTGCCGAATATCCTGATTGCTGCAGGTCTGGGGATTGCATGCTGGTTTCGGATAATGGAATCCGGAAGGGCAGGACTCTGGCAGTTCCTGGGCGGAGGCATCCTGCCGCTTCTCCTGCTGGCGGCGTTATTCTATTTTCGCATGCTTGGAGCAGGCGATATTAAGTTATTTTGCGTGATCGGCGGATTTCTGGGAACAGAAGGCCTGCTGTCATGCATGGCAGTATCTTTTCTGACGGGAGCAGTGCTCTCTCTCATTTTACTACTCAAACGGCGTATTCTTAAACAGCGCCTTCAATACTTCTTTGCCTATATCGGCGAATTTATCCGTACAGGAATATGGGTTCCCTATAGAGACGGGATGGACAGGGAGGCAGGATTCTGTTTTACCGTTCCCATTTTTTTCAGTGTATTACTTGTTCTGTCAGGCAATATATCCGAATTTCGGATATAACCAAAAGAAAAGCATACATTCAGGAGATGATGCGATTGAAAAAAGATATTTTTGCAGTGTGTGATACAGAAGTATCCTATGTGCTCAGGCTGATGGAATTCATTCAGCAAAAACAGGGTGCCATTTTTGAGGTTCAGGCCTTCACAAATGTAAAGAGCCTGTGTGAATTTGCAGAAAAGCAGAAAATTTCACTGCTGCTGATCTCCGCGCGTGCCATGTGTCAGGAGGTCAGGGCGCTGCCGGTGGGCAGGATCATGATTCTCTCAGAGGGAGAAATGCGAAAGGAGCTGGAGGAGTACCCCTGTATTTACAAGTATCAGGCGTCTGACAGTCTGGTATCGGAGGTAATGGGATACTATGCCGTGGAAAATCAGACGGCACCTCAGGCACTTTTCAAGAAAGACAGAAGATGCATGGCAGTGTATTCTCCTGTCCGGAGAGCTTTAAAGACTTCCTTTGCTCTGACGCTGGGCCAGCTTCTGTCCCGTGACAGGCATGTGCTGTATCTGAATCTGGAGAGCTTTTCCGGTTTCTTTCCTTCTATGAAACAAGAGTCGGACACTGACATTGCAGATCTGATGTATTTCGTAAAACGGGGCGTGGGGAATGTGGCGTACAGGCTTCAGGGAATGGTTCGAAGTCTTGGCAATCTGGATTATATTCCGCCGGCAGTGTCGCCGATGGATATCCGCAGCGTGACCGGCGCAGAGTGGATGACACTTCTGGGTGAGATTGAGACATACAGCATATACGATACGGTTATTCTGGATTTTGATGAAATGGTCGATGGTTTTTTAGATATCCTGCGCCATTGTGACACGATCTATATGCCTGTAAGGGAAGACAGCCTGTCTGTGGTAAAGCTGCGGCAGTATGAAAGCTTCCTGAAGCTCTGCGGTTATGGAGATCTGACAGAAAAGACCAGGAAACTTAAGCTGCCGTTTCACAGCAGCTTCGGATCGGGGGAGCACTATATTGAGCAGCTCATATGGGGGGAACTGGGAGATTTTACGAGAAATCTGATTCGGGAGGAGGGGGCAGATGGAGAAAACAGAGGAACGCACAGCTGCACTTAGAAGAAAGCTTCTGAAAAGGATCGCAGAGGAGACGGATACGAATGACGGAAAGATCCTGGAGATCATTGACGAGCTTATTATGAAAGAGGGGAGAGAAGCTTATATCAGCCTGCAGGAGAAGCAGCGGCTTCGCACAGAGCTGTTCAACAGCATTCGAAGGCTGGATATTCTGCAGGAGCTTCTCGATGATGATACAGTCACAGAAATCATGGTGAACGGGACAGAGGGGATTTTCATCGAGCGGATGGGAAGACTTTCGCGATGGGAGAAGCATTTTTCCACAGTGGAGAAACTGGAGGATCTGGTACAGCAGATCGTGGCACGGTGCAACCGCATCGTCAACGAGTCTGTGCCGATCGCCGATGCCAGGCTCGAAGGCGGTGCCAGGGTAAATATTGTGCTTCCGCCGGTGGCACTGAACGGACCCGTGATCACCATCCGCCGCTTCCCGAACTGTCCCATAACGATGGATCAGCTGATCGCATGGGGGACAGTCAGCCGGGAGGCGGTCGGGCTGCTTCAGAAGCTGGTGCGCTCAGGCTACAACATTTTTATCAGCGGAGGAACCGGATCGGGGAAAACCACGTTTCTGAATGCTCTTTCTGATGATATCCCCAAGGGGGAGCGGATCATTACGATCGAAGACAATGCGGAGCTTCAGATACAGGGAGTGGAAAATCTGGTCCGTCTGGAGGCCCGCAGAGGAAATACGCAGGGAGAGCATGAGATCACGATCCGTGACCTGATCCGGGCGAGCCTTCGAATGCGTCCAAGCAGAATCATTGTCGGCGAGGTGCGGGGCGAGGAGGCACTGGATATGCTTCAGGCACTGAATACCGGGCATGACGGATCATTGAGTACCGGGCATGGAAACAGTCCGGGGGACATGCTGGCCAGATTAGAGACCATGGTGCTGATGGGAATCGAGCTTCCTGTTTCAGCCATCAGACGCCAGATCGCTTCCGGGATCGATATCATGGTTCATCTGGGAAGGATGCGTGACGGAAGCCGGAAGGTACTGGAGATCGTAGAGATTACGGGCTACCGGTATGAGACGGAAGAGATTCTGACAGGAAGTCTTTTTGAATTCCGGGAAACCGGAGCGAAGGAGGATACGAAGGTGCATGGAAGGCTGGAAAAGAGCGGTGAGCTTAAGAATACGAAAAAGCTTTTGCAGGCAGGGATCTACAGCTGGTAAGAAAGGAATGAGGCAATGGATTATCGCAGGTATGAATTTACATGGAAGGAAAGAATGGTGCTTTTTCTGGAATATCTGCTGCTGGACGGGGCAGTCAGCTTTCTGTTTTACCGTTCATGGATTCCGTTTGTGCTCTTTCTGCCCGGTTTTCTGTTGTTCCTGAAGCTGAAAAGGGAGGAGCAGAGAAAAAAGAGGATCCGCAGGCTTGGCAGTCAGTTTCTGACAGGAATGCAGGCGGTATCCAATGCACTGGCGGCAGGATATTCTGTGGAGAATGCCTTTGGAGAAGCCCTGAAAGATCTGCAGAAGGCTTATGGAAACAATCTGATCGTAACCGAATTTTCAGTAATCGTCACACAGCTCTCGCTTGGCCGGACACTGGAGTCACTTCTGGAAGAACTGGCAGCCAGAAGCGGGGAAGAAGATATCAAAAGCTTCGCAGAGGTCTTTGCGGCAGCAAAGAGGAGCGGAGGAGATCTGATCTCTATTATAAGAAATACGGTCTCATCCATCAGCCAGAAGGAGGAGACCAGGCAGGAAATACAGGTATGTATTGCGGCAAAGAAGCTGGAACAGAATGTGATGAGTGTTGTTCCCCTTTTTATCCTTGCCTATGTGGGTGCTGCTTCTCCGGGATTTCTGGATGTCATGTATCATAATGTTACGGGCATTGCAATCATGAGTATCTGCCTGGTTATTTATTTTCTGGCGTGGATGCTGGGCAGGCGGATCGTAGAAATTGAGGTGTAACAGATAAACAGTCAGATCATAGAAATTGAGATGCAGCGGATGAACATGCAGATCATAGAAATCGAGGTGTAGCAGATGAACCGGTTATTAAAGCCGTTTTACGGAATAAGCTGCCGGATCCTGGAGAGATTTCCGGAAGACTGGAGGGAAGAGAGGGAAAAGGATGTGCAGAAGCAGACAGGCGGTCTTTTTCCGGGGAAGAGGATCTGTGCAAAGGAGTATTATGCCCGCCGGCTGGCGGTGGTTCTGGCAGTGGTTTTCTGGGGACTTGGACTGGCTTTTTTTGCAGAACTGGCTGCAGGTCAGGGACAGAAGGAGCGGTCACAGGAGTATCTGATCCGTCCGGTGTCAGGGGAGGGAGACAGAGAGACAGAACTGGAGGTACTCGTGGAAGGGGAAACAGAGAAGATCAGTCTTCCGGTAAGGATCAGCGAAAGGATCTGTACACCGGAGGAGGTGCAGCAGATTTTCGGAAAGATCATGGACGGGCTGGAGAGGCAGATCCTTGGGAAGAATGAAAGTCTGGACAGGGTAAGGAGTGACCTGAAGCTTCCGTCATCCATGTATGACGGGGCGGTGACGATCGAGTGGATCCGATCGCCGTCGGATGTAATCGACGAGAGAGGAGCGATCATCCGTGAAGTGGATGACAAAGGTGTGCTGGTAGAGCTTCAGGCATTGCTTCGTTATCGGGAGCAGGAGGCAGAATATACCTGTTATGCCCATGTGTATCCGCCGGAAAGAACTGCAAAAGAACTGCTGGAAAAGAAGCTGAAGGAGGCGGTGGCAGATGCGGATGAGGCGGGGAAATATGAGGATAAGCTTGTGCTTCCGGGAGTGGTAGACGGGAAAAAGGTATTCTGGAGTCATCCTGCCACACATACAGGCCTTTCTCTGGCGGTGCTTGTACTGGCAGGAGCCGCAGCGATATGGGTGGGACAGTCACGGAAAATAAAAAAGCTTCAGGAGGAGAGAAGAAGGCAGCTCCTTCTTGATTATCCGGATCTGCTCTTTAAAATGGCGATGCTCCTCGGCGCCGGTATGACCTTAAAAGGAACTTTTGTGAAAATCACAGATGAATACCGGAAGCGAAGAGAAACAGCCCCAAGGTTTGTTTATGAGGAAATGCTGGCGGCCTGCCGGGATATGGAAACCGGTGTGGGTGAGGCAGCCGCCTATGAAAGCTTCGGGAAGCGATGCGGGGTGGCATGTTATGTAAAGCTTGGATCTGTTCTGTCCCAGAATCTGAAAAAGGGTGCGGGAGGACTGCAGGAGCTGCTGGAACGTGAGGCGGCTGCGGGATTTGAAGAAAGGAAGCACGCAGCAAGAAAGCTGGGAGAAGAGGCGGGAACAAAGCTTCTGATTCCTATGATCATGATGCTGGGACTGGTGCTCGTCATACTGGTAATCCCGGCAGTCATGAGCTTTTGAGAGGGGAGGTGAGAAGAGGATGCGTAAGAAATATACTTCAGAAATCATCCACAGGCATGGAGAGAAAGAAAATCCGAAAGGAATCTGGCAGATCCGGGAGTTTCTCGTGGAAGAGGACGGAATCGGTGTTGTAGAGGTGATTTTGATCCTTGTGGTTCTGATCGGACTTGTCATTATCTTTAAGAATCAGCTGACGACTCTGGTCAATAATATTTTCAGGAAAGTTATCAGCCAGAGTAACGGAATATAGTCGATGGTATTTTTGCGTGACAGGAGGAAAAATGAAGGGGTGCAGGTGCAGAGGAACCATTACGGTATTTTTAAGTCTGGTCAGTGTATTGTTTCTGTCTCTGATCTGTACGCTGGTAGAATCAGCGAGGCTGCAGGGAGCCCGCGCGTGGGCGGCGGCAGTGGTGGATCTGGGGATTTATTCCGTGTTCGGGGAATATGAAGGGGAGCTTCTGGAAAAGTATGATGTGCTGCTGCTGGACGGAGGCGGTGGAACAGGAGAATTTGCCCCTGAGAGGCTGGCACTGCGTATGCGTGAATTTATGGAATTTAATACGGATCCCGGGAAAGGACTGGCACCGTCTCAGAACTGGAATGTGTTTCCGATGGAGGTGATTGACTGTGAAATCTCAGGCTGTACACTGGCTACGGACGGGGAAGGGGCTGCCTTTTACCAGCAGGCTGTCGGAAATATACAGGAGAATCTGGGCACGGAACTGTTATATCGATACAGGAAGAACCGTCAGGAAGCGGAAAAACAGCAGGAGCAGGCGGGCACCTATCAGGAAAGAGACAAAAGAGCGTGGAAAGAGCTGGAAGAAATGGAAACAAGGCAGGTTACACAGGAGCAGCAGGATCAGGAGAAGGAAAAAGAAGGGCAGGATCAGGAAGTCCCGGAAGAAACTTCGGAACGTGTCTCCACGGAAAGATTGCCGAAGGAGGACAGGCCGGGTGCACCTGAAAATGCAGAGAATCCGATCGGGGAAATCAAAAAAATAAAAAAACTGGGCATTCTGGGACTTGTGGTAAAAGATCCCGGTGCAGTCTCTGCCAGGAGCGTAGAAACCACAGAACTGCCATCCGGAAGGAAGCTGCAGAGAGGGAATTTCGATGTGGAAAAGAAGTATCAGGGGGCAGTAGCAGATGGGATTTTCCAGGAGTATTTGCTTGAGCATTTCGGGACACTGACGGATCCATGCAGGGACAGCAGCCTGGAATATCAGGTGGAGTACATTCTGGCAGGGAAGCACAGCGATGCCGAAAATCTGAAGGCAGTGGCAGAGAAGCTTCTTCTGCTCCGGGAGGGTGCAAATTTTGCTTTTGCAGCATCGGACGCCGGGATGAGGGGACAGGCAGGTACACTTGCCGCTGCGATCGCCGGTGCCGCACCCGTTCCGGGGCTGGTGCAGGCACTGGAGCTGGTACTCCTGCTGGCATGGGCCTATGGTGAGAGCCTGCTGGATGTAAGGACACTGCTGTCAGGCGGAAAAGTTCCGTACGTCAAGGATGCCTCCACATGGAAGCTGTCACTGGAAAACCTTTCCCGGGTCACAGAGCTTCTTTCTGAGTGTGATGACGGGAAGGGAACAGGACAGTCATATGAGGATTATTTAAGGATCTTGTTGTGTACCGGTGAAAAAGGGCGCTACCCCATGCGGGCGCTTGATATGATGGAAGGCAGAGGATTCTGTCAGAACATGCGGGCTGATGGATGGGTGATGAAGGCAGAAGCAGAGGTCACCTTCCGGTTTCCACCGGTATTTCTGAGGGTACCGCATATTTTTCTGAAGCTTCCGGTACAGGTGACAGAATATGAGGTCAAAGGGTGTATGCAGTATTAAACAGGAAAGGGGGCTGACAGGGATGTTCTTTCTCTGTGCGGAGAAAACGGCAGATCACAAACGATTCTATCAAAAATTCAAAAGAAAGGAAGAATGCTCTCTCCCGGGCAGATATGATGCTGAAAGACCGGACAGAGGAAGAATATCCCTGTCAGTCCCACACAAAAGAAGTCATACAGAAGAAAACCAAGCAAAAAAAAGCCATACAAAAGAGAACCATGCAGGAGAAATCCACATAAGAGGAAGTCTTACTGTGGAGGCGGCGTGTGTGCTTCCTGTATTTATCTATATGATACTGGTCTTCCTGTATTTTTTTCAGGTGGTTCATATGGCCGGAAGTGTGGCCGGGGGACTTCAGGAGGCTGGAAAGAAAATGGCGATCTATGCTTATGCAAAGGAAGCGTCAGTGGAGGGGGAGGTATCAGAGGTATCCCGTATGATCAGCCTTTCTTATGCAAAAGCCAGGATTTATCAGAAAACAGGAAGGGATGCACCGGCGGTCTATCTGCTGAAGTCCTCAATCGGACAGGAGAATGGAATCATTGATCTGGTCGCAGAATACCGTTTTCGATGGCGTCTTCCATTTTTCTTTTCACCGGATCTTCCGATCGGACAGAGAGCCAGAGTACGGGCCTGGACAGGGAGAAGTAAGCAGACAGGTACGGGGAAGGACGGATGCGGAGGAGAAAAGGTCTATGTGACGGTAAATGGAAAGGTATACCACAAAGACCGGGAATGCACCCATATTCGTCTGTCTGTCCATCAGGTTCCCAAAGAAAGCATACAGAATCTCAGAAATGCAGACGGCGGAAAATATTATCCCTGCCGGGACTGCAAAGGCGCAGATGGGGCAAGTGTTTATATTACGGACACAGGTAACAGGTATCACAGCAGTGTGACGTGCAGTGGAATCAAAAGGGGAGTGATAGCGGTGGACAGTTCCCGGCTGGAGGGATGGAGACCCTGCTCCCGATGTGGAGGATAAGGGAAAATGGAAAAATGGATCATAGCCCTGTTTCTTGGAACAGGCAGTGTGATGGATGTCAGAAAGAGAGAGATTCCCATGCTGCTTCCGGGCGTGTTTGCCGTCACCGGACTGGTGCTGCAGATAGGCCGGATGGCAGCAGGAGAAGGGTGGACAGGTCATGGATTTCTGGCCGGTAATGCCTGGATCGCAGGAGGTCTGGCAGGGATTTTGCTGACGTTTGTGGGAAAGATCACACATGAGGCCATTGGATGTGGAGATGGCCTGAGTGCCGTGGTGCTCGGCATATGGCTTGGTCTGGTTCCGATGATGGAGATTCTGTTTCTGGGTCTTGTGCTGTCGGCGGTGTATTCTGCCTGGCTGTTAGCAGTAAAGCACAAAAGCGGAAGGACCCAGATCCCCTTTCTGCCCTTCTTTCTGGCGGGGTATCTGGTCTGGATCTTTCTCGGAAGGGCGGTGGCAGGATGAGACTTCGGGCCAGCTATACAGTGGAAGCAGCGCTTCTGATGACAGTGATCCTGCCGCTGCTTACCGGGATCATTTATCTGGGGTTCTATCTGCACAATGTGTCCGTCATGCAAAATGCAGCGTATGAGCTGACAGTGCTGGGCAGCTTTGAGAGCGGCAGAGGGGATGGGGAATCGATCGTAGAAAAAAGAAAGCAGGAACTGGTATCCCGGGCTTTTCCGGGACTTGGGCAGGTACAGGCAGATGTACAGATCGGGAAAAAGAAGGTTTCTGCCAGGATCCAGGGAGAATTCCGGATACCGGGGCTTATCATGCATTTTTTCTGCAACAACAGGATGAACATACAGGCATATTCGGAGATGGAGCTTTTGCAGCCGGGAAAACAGATCATCCGAATGCATCAGATAAAGAAATTGACGGAGGAAGGGAATGAATATAACGTATCACCGGGACGGAGCGAATAATTATATGGTGCTGGAAGCGGCACAGGAGATCCGGGGGGATGAGTATCAGGTAAGGATGATGCTGGTAAATCCGATTCCCGGACTTCTGAGATGCCGGCTGCGCTGCGTGGATGGCACGGCTTCTTTTCACTATGAGATTACGTCCAGGCAGCCGGCGGCCCGGATCTTCGAGCAGAGGCCGATCGGTTCTGAAGATATCCGTGCACTTGTCATGGGTATCAGCAGAGTGCTGGGAGGATTAGAAAAGTATCTTCTGGAGGATGAATGTCTGCTGCTTGATCCGGAGCTGATCTATATGGATGTGGAAACCCGGGAAATGTTTTTCTGTTATCTGCCTTTTTATAAAGGGGATCTTCCGGAATCCTTTCGCGGGCTTGCCGAATATCTTCTGAAACATCTGGATCATGAAGACGGACAGGCTGTGCTCTGGGGGTATCAGCTGTACAGCGGCACAGCTTCGGAAAACTACAGTATCCATGAAGTGCTGAAGAAGCTGCGTCACAGAATGGGAAAAGAGGAAATACAGGCAAAGAAACAGCAGTCAGGAGATTTTGGAGAAGAAACAGATACTGGAAAGAATAGAGATTCCAGATCAGAACAGTCTGAAAGACAGGAAGGAAGGCTAAGGGGAGGATCGTCTGGAAGAGAGCGGGAAAGGATCGGAAAGGGGCTGTCGGAAAGAGAGAAAGAAATGCCGAAAGGAATACAGAAACAAATACCGGGAGAGAATCTGTCCGGCAGAGAGGTGGAAATGGCACTGTCAGGAAGAGACATTTCAGAGGGGAGAAAAGAGAAGACCAGGAAATCAGATGTACACAGAGAAAGGTCTGTTCTGGTGTTTATAAAAAAGAAGTGCAGCAAAAAGAGGATCATGGCTTCTGCTTCTTTTCTGCTCTTGTCCGGAACGGTTGGTGCCCTTGCCTTTCTTCAGATTCTGACACTGACACAGTCAGGAGGGATCCTGTTTCTGGCAGCGGTGGTATTTCTTTATTTGTGTACGGGCAGAGAGAATCAGGGAAAGAGGAAAAGAGAGAAAGAAAACGGTAAAAAAACGGTGCGAATCAGGAAAAGAACCGGAAAAACAAAAAGGAAAAAGGAACATTTGGAAGAGAATCTCCAAAAAGACTGTTGTGGCGAATTCATATACCGGGAGGAGACTCAGAACAGGTATAATGAAGACACGGAAGAACAGAGTGTATGTGATTTCTGTGAGGAATTTGATGAGCTGCAGTCTTTGGGAGACGGTAAGTCCATTTCCGGAATCAGTCAGAATACAGAGCCCGAAAAAACAGATGAAGGCGAGACATACGGGCAGACAGTACTGCTGCAGGACGGTGGAGTGGGAGAATATCCGACTCTGACCGGTATCCATCCTGCGGCGCAGGAAAGGGTGGTGCTTGACCGGGAGAGATTCTTCATTGGGAAACTGAGAGGACAGGTAGATCTGGTAATCTCTTCACCGGGCGTCAGCAGGATCCATGCCGGCATCGAGAAAAGGGGAGACCATTATTATCTGGCGGACTTTAACTCGACAAACGGCACCTTTCTAAACGGCGAACGTCTGATGGCCAATGAGTACCGGCAGCTTCAGACAGGAGATGAGATCTTCTTTGCGGAGACAGGATATTATTATCGGGAATAACACTTGCAAACATCCGCCATTCTGATACAATGAGGATTACTGGAGCGTGAAACGCACAGCCATCCTGAGGTATCATCATGACAGACAGGATCCAAAGGTCATGCGTTCTGCGTCGGAATGGAAAAGGAGGATGTTGTTATGGATGAAATAAAAGATTTTCTGAAATCCAGAGCGATCTGCAATCTTCTGATGGTTATCATAAATATCGCCGTCTTTCTCGGTCTGGAGATTGTGGGATGCACGGAGAATGTTCCGTTTATGGCGGAGCACGGTGCCTGCTATACGCCATGGATCCTGGAATACGGAGAGTATTACAGACTGCTCACCAGCATGTTTCTGCATTTCGGCATCGAGCATTTAGCCAACAATATGCTGGTGCTGATGTTCCTGGGAGATACGCTGGAGCGTGCGGTTGGAGAGATACGGTATCTGATCATCTATCTGGGAGGAGGGATCCTGGCAAATATCTTTTCCTGTGCGATGGAATACCGCACCGGAGAGTATTCGGTGTCTGCCGGGGCATCCGGAGCAGTATTCGCAGTGATCGGTGCGCTGATCTATGTGGTGATCGTAAATCGCGGAAGGCTGGAGGATATTTCCGCAAGACGTCTGATCCTGATGGCGGTTCTTTCTCTTTTTCAGGGCTTTACCAGCATCGGGGTGGACAATGCCGCTCATGCGGGAGGACTGGTATTCGGGCTTTTTCTGGGGATTCTTCTCTATAGAAGGCCGCGAAGGAAGGTCATGCAAGAGGAAGAAGGATGGTAAAAGCAGTACCCTTTCCGGGACTGGTTTCTATCTGCAGCTTTCCCTTGTGCGCTTCGATGATCCGTTTCGTAATGGAAAGTCCCAGACCGGTTCCGTCCTGCTTGTGAGTGACGAAGGGCTGAAAAAGCGTATCCATGTATTCTTCGGGAATCCCGCAGCCCGTGTCGGCGATCCGGATCCTCATCCACTGTTCATCCGCAGAGGCGCTTAAGGTCACCTCTCCGTCGCCCTCCAGGGCTTCGAAGCCGTTTCGGATCAGATTTGAGATGGCCTGGCGGAGCTTTATGGGGTCGGCGTAGAAAGCCGGCAAATCCTCCGGCAGCCTGAAGGAAAATCGAAAGGATTCTGAGGACAGGCTGGAAAGAGAGGAATAAACCTCCGTCAGCCAGCGGCCGGCATCGAGAAGCTTCGGGTTCGTTTTCTCACTGTTATTGTAATTTGAAAGTTCCTCCAGCAGACGCAGCAGATACTTCATGTCCCGCATAGTATCTTCCCAGAAGAGAAAGTCTCTGACCTCAGGATGCTGTTTTTCAATCAGCTGCAGTGAACTGTTTATAAGAGTAATGGGGTTTCGTACCTCGTGGGAAATCTGTGAAATGGCGATTTTCTGTTCTTCAATTATTTTTTTGAGTACATCAATCTGATTGTGCTCCGTCATTCGCAAAATCTCCTTTCTTTATGAACACATGATAATGAGTTGCCCGACAAATGAGCCTTACGTCGATTTTTCCGTGCTTCGCACTCTCAAAATCGACGAAAACATTCGCAATCCGCTCATTTTTCTTCGAAAAATGGCTGCTTGCTCATGTTTTCCGGGTTAAAGTGACGGTAGACCATCCGTGTGATCTCACGGATATGGGTAATCGCCTGGTTTCCACTGTCCCATCCGCTGGACATAATACACAAAACAAAATCTCCCCCCGGTGAATAGATGATGGCCGAATCATGTTCAGCATCACTGATTTCTCCGGTCTTGCTGGCGCTGACTGCTTCGTCGGGCAGGACGCAGGGGATTTTATAGGTGATTTCCTGACCAAGCAGCAGAGTTTCCATCTTTCTCGAAGCCAGATGGGATATGAGTTTTCCGTTATAAATCTGAGACAGCAGCTCCCCGCAGTCTCTGGCGGAAGTCTCATTTCTGGATGAAGGCTCATGCCAGAGACGGGAATCCTCCAGGCCGTTTACCTGCTGTGTATCGGAAAAGCCGTGTCGTCTGGCGAAGCTGTTCACATAGGAAAGCCCATCCCTGTGGTCATGATCCCTGCTCAGATACCGGACCAGTTCGTTTGCTGCTTCATTATCACTTACTGAAATCATCTCATTCAGCAGCCGGTCGATCGTATCTGTTTCTTCCAGTGTACCGTCATAGATCTGTTCCATCACAGCTCCCATGATATAGAGCTTGATCAGACTGGCTGATTCCATGGGATGAGGGTTGATGCTGATGATTTCTTCGTTTGTCAGGTTCTTCACATAGACGGACCAGCTTCCGGACCAGCTTTCTGTCATAGAGGTGATCTCCTGTTCCAGATGATCCCAGGAGAGAGAAATCTGTGTCAGATCAGACAGATAGTCTGGCTGAAACCGGTACATGACAGCAAGGTCATCCCGCAGAATAGACAGGGTACTTTCTGATGGAGCGTAAGGGCTGCCATCTGCATATTCCACGATTACATAATCAGAGCTGTCCACGGACTCTGTCAGCCTGTCCGCACATTCAGACTCTTTATGCTCCTGTACAGATGCGTTTTCAGACTCTTTATGCTCCTGTTCAGATATATCTTCAGGCTTTGTGTCTTTCTGTACGGATGCATCTTCAGGCTCTGTGTTTTTCTGTGCGGACAAACTTTCGGATTCGGTTGTTGAAGAACTGCCAGACTCTGCTGTTTCCACATAGGTTGAATCTGCGGGATATCCTTCTGTGCTGCCGGCAGCTCCTGTATATAAAAGACCTGCAGCTCCTGCTGTCAGAAGTATCTGTACCAGCCGGGGGTAGAGGTCATGCGGTTTCTTCCACTTGAATTTCATATATTACGCGCCTCTGTTTTACAATACTTTGTAACTGTTCAGAACAAGAGACGGGTCTGCGATCTGCTGTTATGAACAATACACTGGTTTATATCTCCTTTGAAATCATACAATAACTGAAGAAAATTGTAAATCCCTTCTTTGTTTCGACAGACTTTATTAAGTTACTATTCACCCGTCAGTCAATTCGAGGTGTTTTCTGTGAGTGCAGCGAAGCAAAAGTCACGTAAAAACCCGAGAGTTGCAGCGCGATATGATGCAGAATGCATCATATCTGCGTTGACGCTCCTTTGACAATCTTTTAACGATTTTGCTTGCGTTTATGAAAATTATGTGGTACATTAAATAACTGACAAGACAGATGTAAAGACTGGAGCGTGACGCAGTGAGCGATGTGAGAAACGCTATGCCAGGGATACATAAGGTTTAAGGAGGAGAAGATGAATACATTGAAAAAAGTTTTGAACCATATTTTTATTGATGGTTTAAGTGGCATGGCAATGGGTCTGTTTGCCACGCTGATCGTAGGTACGATCATCCAGCAGGTCGGAAATCTGATCGGGGGACAGGCAGGGGAGATGCTGTTTCTCTTAGGCAAGGTGGCAGCAGCTATGACCAGTGCAGGAATCGGAGTGGGAGTTGCACATAAATTCAAGGAGTCACCTCTGGTGACAGTATCAGCTGCAACAGCAGGTATGGTAGGTGGATTTGCGAGTAAGATTCTGGCCGGAAGTGTTCTGGTGGATGGAACGATCATCCTGGCAGGTCCGGGAGAACCGCTGGGTGCATTTATTGCAGCCTATGTGGCGATTGTGATTGGTCATCTGGTATCAGGAAAAACAAAGGTTGATATTCTGGTAACACCGGTAGCGACGATCCTGGCGGGATCGGCTGCAGGACTTCTGGTGGGACCACCGATTTCCAGATTTATGGTATGGCTGGGTTCTATTATCAACTGGGGAACAGAGCAGCAGCCGTTTCTGATGGGAATCATAGTTTCGGTTCTTATGGGAATGATCCTGACGCTGCCGATCAGTTCCGCAGCTCTTGGAGTTATTCTGAATCTTTCAGGTCTGGCAGCAGGTGCGGCAACGATCGGGTGCTGCTGCAATATGGTAGGATTTGCAGTGGCCAGCTATCGTGAAAATAAGATTGGCGGTCTGATCGCTCAGGGTGTTGGAACTTCTATGCTTCAGGTACCGAATATTGTAAGAAAGCCGCTGATCTGGATACCGGCAATTGTTTCGAGTGCTGTCCTGGGTCCTGTCAGCACGATGCTGGTAAAAATGACAAGCAATGCGACAGGTTCCGGTATGGGGACGGCCGGATTTGTCGGACAGATCATGACATACCAGACGATGGCGCCGGAAATTGGCGGACAGATGACGATGGTGATCATTGTGGTGTTCCAGATCCTGCTTCCGGCAGTACTTACCCTGGCCGTATCTGAGTTTATGAGAAAGAAGGGATGGATCAAGGCAGGGGATATGAAACTGGACCTGTAAATAGAAGGCAGTTTCTGCTATAATCATATACAGACCATCGATGGCGGAACCGGAATGGTTCCGCTTTTTGTAAAAAGGAGGGATTTCGGGTGATAAAAGAAACAGGGAGGATACACATTTACTATGGGGATGGCAAGGGAAAGACGACGACAGGTATGGGGCTGATCCTTCGGGCGGCCGGGTACGGATACCGGGTGCTGCTGTATCAGTTTATGAAAAATAATAAGACCAGCGAACGGAAGATTCTGGAGCAGGTGGATAATATTACAATCATTGACGGACTGGATCAGGAGAAATTCAGCTTTCAGATGACTCCAAAGGAGAAGGAGGAGCGCAGAAGATTTTACGGGGAGCAGTTTCAAAAGGTGACAGCTAAGGCTGTGAAGGAAAACTATGATGTGCTGTTTATGGACGAGACGATCTATGCCATTACTGCAGGACTTCTGGATGAAGCACTGGTACTGGACTTTCTGAAAACAAAGCCTGAACATCTGGAGGTCATATTGACGGGAAATACACCCGGACCGGAACTGATCGGTCTGGCAGACTATGTGTCAGAGATACGAAAGATCAGGCATCCCTTTGATAACGGACAGAAAGCCAGGATGGGGATTGAAAAGTAGATATCAGGACAGGAATAGCTGCGTGAAGAATAGCTGCATGAAATGAGGAGTACCCCCCGGCGTCTGGTACACCGGGAGGCTATTATGAAAAAATTTATCTATATGTGTAATGAGAACATTACGATATAAATCGTGGAAAATCTTCTTTAGAAGATGGTTAAAGTATAACAATGGGATATGAATAAATTGTGAACATACCATGAATTTATTGTAAAAATACACAAAAAATAATTGGTATAAAAAATCTTTTTGTGGAATATAGATATACGGATTACTGCCCAGAGTCCATTCCCAAAATCGCCTCTGCGAGGCTTCCTTATGACTCTGAACAGTTACAAAAAGAGCAGACCGGGAAATAAACTTCCAGGGGCTGCTCTTTTTTCTATAATGAAATCTTACTGAAGCTTAATGTTTGCAAACAGAGAACCGAGATTTGTAGTCAGTCCTTCCGACTGAGGAAGATCATAGCTTTCTTCTACGATTTCTTCTGCAGCAATCTCTTCTAAGGCTTTCATGCTAAGGCTCAGCTTTCCATCTTTGATGTTGATTACTTTTACTTTTACTTTGTCACCTGTATGAAGGACAGCTGCCGGGGTCTTAATCCGTTTATTGCTGATCTGTGATACGTGCACCAGACCGGATAACCCATTTCCAAGATCAATAAATGCACCATACGGCTGAAGGGACTCTACGGTACCCTCGGTGACAAGACCGATCTGTACATTGGAAATCTTTGCTTTTTTCTCTTCATCTGCTTTTTCTCTCAGGATATCGCGGGCGGAGAGTACCAGACGACCTTTTTCTGCATCAGCGGTGATGACACGTACTTCAATTTCTTTTCCCAGCCAGTCCTCCAGATTTTCGACATAGCTCAGAGAAAGCTTGGATGCCGGGATGAATCCGCGGATACCTTCCACGTAGGCGATAACTCCTGATTTGACCACGCCGCCGATCTTAACCGTCAGGTTGGTATTGTTTTCCATACAGGCATTTAATTTGTCCCAGGCAAGCGTATCATTTGCTTCTTTCGCTGAGAGGAGGATATGTCCCTGACCATCATCCGTACGAATGACGGTTGCGGAAATCTCATCTCCTGTGTGTATGGTTTCTTTGAGATTTACATCCGGATTGCTGGAGTAGTCTTCCAGACGGATGATGCCCTCAGTGTAGTATTTCAGATCCAGAGTAATCTCGCTTTCGGATACACCGATGACCGTTCCTTTCAGAATATCTCCCTCATGTACTTTTTTAAAGGAAGCCTCCAGTTCAGCAGCATAGTCCGCCATAGATTCAGCCGTCTCCGGTTCCTTAATTGCATCCTCCAGGATATCTGCCGGTGTTTCATAAGTTTCTGACATGATTTTGCCCTCCTTGTATTGGTCATATAATTAGTAAAACTATACCATTTTTTGAGCATGAAGTAAAGCACTCAGGTTTACGGTAATTAAATTTAGTGGTACAATGTAGTTACTATTCACACGTCAGCCGGTTCGAGGTGTTTTTTGTGAGTGCAGCGAAGCGAAAGTCATGTAAAAACCCGAGAGCAGCAGCGCGATATAATGCAGAATACATCATATCTGTGCATTGCGAAGCGTGTTACTGTTCAGAGCCGGTTTTGCGAATGGACTTTGAATAGTTACGTAAAATGAATGATAATGATGTAAGGAGGCGGGATGTATGAGGATGTATGATCTTATCATGAAAAAGAGAAACGGCAAAGCCCTTACAGATCAGGAAATCGCATTTATGATCCATGGATATGCCGCAGGGAATATTCCGGATTATCAGATGTCAGCCATGCTGATGGCAATCTGGTTTCGGGGGATGAATGACCACGAGACGGCGGTTCTGACGGATGCTATGGCGAGGTCAGGTGATATGGTGGATCTTTCTCCGGTGAGTGGGATCAAAGTCGATAAACACTCTACCGGAGGAGTGGGAGATAAGACCACTCTGATCGCAGCACCCATTGTCGCCTCCTGTGGAGTCAAAATTGCAAAAATGTCCGGACGCGGACTGGGACATACAGGAGGAACAGTAGATAAGCTGGAATCGATTCCTGGATTTCGGACATCCTTTCAAAAACAGGAATTTTTTGATATTGTAAACAGAACGGGAATCTGTGTGGCAGGTCAGTCCGGGAATCTGGCACCTGCAGATAAGAAGCTCTATGCGCTGCGTGACGTGACAGGAACGGTGGACAGCATTCCGCTGATCGCTGCATCCATTATGAGTAAGAAGCTGGCTGCGGGCAGCGACTGCATTTTGCTGGATGTAAAGGCAGGCAGCGGTGCTTTCATGAAGACGCTTAAGGAGGCGGTGACGCTGGCAGGAAAGATGGTGGCGATCGGAGAACATGCCGGTCGGAAAATGGCGGCACTGATCACAAACATGGATATCCCGCTGGGAAATTGCATCGGGAATGCGCTGGAGGTCATAGAGGCGGTTGAATCGTTATCCGGTAACGGGCCGGAGGATCTGACAGATGTCTGTTTGCAATTGGCAGGAAATATGCTATACTTGGCAGATAAGGGAACTCTGGACGAATGTTTGGCTATGGCACGGGAGGCTGTGGATGATGGCAGGGCACTGGAAACGCTGGCACAGATGGTAAAGGCGCAGGGCGGCGATGAGCGTGTCATCCGGATGCCGGGACGGCTGGCACTGGCACCGTTTCAGCATATGGTTACTTCCCCCTGCTCCGGATATTTAAACGCTATGAATACAGAGGCGGTGGGAAACAGCTCTGCGCTGCTGGGCGCAGGTCGTGCGATGAAGGAGGACAGTATTGATTACGGAGCAGGAATTGTGCTGAAGAAAAAGACGGGAGATTTTGTGAAAGAGGGAGAGACGCTTGCCGTGATGTATGCATCTGCAGAAAAGCGGTTTCCGGAAGCGGAGCAGGTCTTCCTGGATGCGCTGGAATTCTCAGACGAGAAGCCGGTGAAGCAGCCGCTGATCTATGCCAGAGTGGAAAATGGGAAGGAAGAATACTTCCTGTAGAAAGGAAAAGTTATGCAGGAAAAAAAGAAAATTTATATTATAGGGCATAAGAATCCGGATACAGATTCGATCTGTTCTGCGATTGCATATGCAGATATCAAGAATCGGACGGAGAAAGATCATATTTATGCAGCAAAGCGTGCGGGGCAGATCAGTGAGGAGACGCAATACGTACTGAACCGCTTTCAGGTGGAACCGCCGGGATATGTTCCGAACGTGGGGTCGAAGGTACGCGATATGGATGTGCGCCGGATTCAGGGAGTAGCGGGCAGCCTTTCACTGAAAAAGGCGTGGACGCTTATGAAAAATGAAAATGTGAATACCCTTCCGATCACGAAGGATGACAACGTCCTGGAGGGGCTGCTTACTATCAGCGATATTACGGAATCTTATATGGATGTGTATGACAGTGCGATTCTGTCTAAAGCAAGGACACAGTATAAGAATATTCTGGATACGCTGGACGGAACGATGGTCACGGGGAATGAGCATGGTTATTTTGTAAAAGGCAAGGTAGTTGTGGCAGCTGCGAATCCGGACCTGATGGAAAACTATATTGAACAGGACGATCTGGTAATTCTCGGAAACCGTTATGAGTCTCAGCTCTGTGCAATTGAGATGAGCGCAAGCTGTATCATCGTGTGTGAGGGGGCACCTGTCTCGAAGACGATCTGCAGACTGGCGCAGGACAAGGAATGTGTGATCATCAGTACACCCCACGACACTTATACGGTGGCACGTCTGATCAACCAGAGTATGCCGGTGCGGTTTTTCATGAAAAAGAAAGATCTTATTTCTTTTTCGCTGGATGACTACACAGACACGATCAAGGATGTAATGGCAAAGAAGCGTTATCGTGATTTCCCGGTAGCAGATAAACATGGAAAATATGTGGGAATGGTGTCGAGACGAAACCTGCTGGGGATTAAGAGAAGACAGCTGATCCTGGTCGACCACAACGAGGTCTCACAGGCAGTGGACAATATCGAAAGTGCAGAGATTCTGGAGATCATTGATCACCACAGGCTGGGATCCCTGGAAACGATGGCTCCGGTGTATTTCCGGAATCAGCCGGTGGGATGTACGGCAACGATCATGTACCAGATCTATCAGGAAAAGAGACTGGATATCCCGCCTTCGATCGCAGGACTTCTGTGTGCCGCGATCATTTCAGATACTCTGATGTTCCGTTCCCCCACCTGTACGGCGGTGGACAGGAATGCGGCAGAGCGTCTGGCAGAGATCGCGGGAATCAACTGTGAGGATTTTGCAGCCGAGATGTTTGCAGCCGGCAGCCGGCTGAAGGGCAAGTCTCCGGAGGAGATCTTCTATCAGGACTTCAAGAAATTTGAGCTGAATAAGGAAAGCTTTGGCGTTGGTCAGATCAATTCCATGAATCCGGATGAGCTGGGTGAGATTAAGAAACGTCTTCTTCCTTATATGGAGAAGGCGCTGGGAAGCCATGGCGAGTCCATGCTGTTCTTTATGCTGACGGATATCATCCATGAGAAGACGGAGCTGCTCTGCTATGGCGGTGACAGCCTGAAGCTGGCACAGGAGGCATTTCACAGGAAGCCGGAGGATGGTTCCTTTATTCTTTCGGGTGTCGTATCCCGAAAGAAACAGCTGATACCGGCCTTTATGAATGCGCTGCAGCAGTAACGGGAGGACACGATTATGAAGAAGGAAACCTGGAAGCCGGGAAATATGATCTATCCGCTTCCTGCTGTTATGGTGAGCTGCTGCCGGCCGGGAGAGAGACCGAATATTCTTACGGTCGCATGGACGGGGACGATCTGTACCAATCCCGCCATGGTGTATATCTCGGTCAGACCTCAGAGATATTCTTATGATATCATCAGGGAAACAGGCGAATTCGTGATCAATCTTACTACAAAAAAGCTGGCACGGGCTACCGATTACTGTGGCGTGCGCTCCGGCAGAGATGTTGATAAATTCGAAAAAATGCATCTGACAGCGGTGGCGGCGGATCACGTGGGTGCACCGCTGATTGAAGAAAGCCCGGTAAATATCGAGTGTCGTGTGACAGAAGTGAAAGAGCTTGGTTCCCATCACATGTTTCTGGCAGAGGTGCTCGCTGTGCATGTGGATTCTTCTTATATGGACAGAAGAGGAAAGTTTGAACTGAATCAGTCAGGTCTGCTGGCATATTCACACGGGGAATACCGTGAGCTTGGGAGAGCGATTGGTACATTTGGGTACAGTGTCAGAAAAAAATAGAATGAGACAAGGGGCCCAACGTGACGATTTTTCATGCAAGCATGTCTTTTATGTTTATTTGTCCCCTGGCTCATACAATATAATTAACAGAATATTATGAAGATAAAAGAAAATAGCGGCTCAAATCACCGGATGAAGGTGTAAAATAAAATTATTTAACAAAAAACAGTGAAATAAAATTGACAAAAGTCTGATGGAGTGCTATTATAATGTCAACATCAGAGATTATAGGAAGTGTTTTACTTCTTATAATATAAATAGCAGGAAATATACAAAAGATAAATTCTCTGGTTAAGTACAGAAGATAAATAAGAATGAAGTACAAAAGATAAATATAATAAGTATAAAAGATAAATATGAATAAGCACAAAAGATAAACGAATATAGAAAAAGAGATGTTGGGGTCAAATACTTTTGAACCCAACATTTTATTTTGTGATATAGGAAATTCCTCCGGAGCTTCTTCTGGTACAATCGTTCTGCAGCTTTTGGGGTAAAATTAAAAAAAATATACACAATCTTAGCACAAAATTGCATAAAAAACGGTGAAACAAGGTTGCGGATTTTTGGTCAAAATGATAGAATACAAAAAATTATAGAAGGTATAAGTGCACAATCTATAAAAAGGAGGAAGGATTTTATGAAACTAAGGAAAAAATGTCTGTCATCGGTTTTGTCTGCTGCAATGGTTCTGTCTGTTTTTTCTGTTCCGGCAAACGCAGAGGCGGCAGATACGAAAGAGGCGCGAGTGGCAGATGCAGACCTGACAGATAATAATACTGCGGCACCGGAGGCATGGGGGGCTACACCGAGTCCTAATCAGTATCGATATCAGAAGGAAGAACTGGCGGCATTCTGCCATTTTGGTCCCAATACATTCAATGAAGTAGAATGGGGAGAAAACTACGGGAACAGGGCACCGGCTGATATTTTTACTCTGCAGCAGGACTTTGATGCAGCAACTATGGTAAGGACACTGAAGGAGGCCGGCTTTAAAAAGCTGATCGTGACGGCGAAGCACCATGATGGTTTCTGTATCTGGGCAAGTGAATTTACGACCTACGATGTGGCTTCCACCAATTATAAGAGCGGAAAGGGAGATGTTCTTGCTGAGATTTCGGCGGCATGTACAGAATATAACATGGATATGGGGCTCTATCTCTCTCCATGGGATATTCATGAACCGAGTTACGGGTACTATGATGCGAACGGACAGGCCACATCAAAGGAAAACGATGTGCTGGATTATAATGAATATTATAACAATCAGCTGGAGGAGATTCTGGGAAACAGCAAATACGGAAACAATGGACACTTTGTAGAGGTGTGGATGGATGGAGCTAAAGGAAGCGGTGCAAACGCTCAGGATTACGATTTCCAGACATGGTTTCATACCATCCAGAAGCATGAGGGAAAAGCTGCCGGCTATGACGATGACTGTATGCTGTTTGGTGCACAGGCCTATACGACGGTTCGCTGGATCGGAAACGAGCTGGGACTTGCCGCAGAAGAAACCTGGTCCAAATCCAGAACCGATAAAGAAGCAAATACAATTGACAGTAATAAGAGTGGTTCCTACACGAAAGGATTTTATGATGGAAATCAGTGGACGGTTCCGGAAGCAGATGCGCGGATTACGAGCGGCTGGTTCTGGGGAAATGGGAAAAAGACACCAAAAACAATTGCTGATCTTTCAAATATGTACTTTAATTCTGTCGGACATAATGCGACGCTGTTGTTAAATATACCTCCCAACAATCAGGGGAAGGTGGATCAGGCGATCCTAGACAGAGTAACAGAATTTGGTCAGAATATTCGTGACAGTTTCGCAGATAATCTCGCAAAGGATGCCACAATTTCTGCAAGTGCAGTGCGGGGAAATGCAAAAGCATTTTCACCGGCAAAGGTGACAGACGGGGATCAGGATACCTACTGGACTATGGATGACGGTCAGACAACAGGAAGTCTGACACTGGAGCTTGGCGGGATAAAGACCTTTGATATGGTAACTATTGAAGAAGCGATTCAGCTGGGGCAGAGAATCAGCGGTTTCCGTGTAGAATATCGTCAGGGAAATGAGGAATGGAAAGAATTTGCTTCCGGAACCACGATCGGAGCGAAGCGAATATGCAGGAACAAGGCGGTGAAAGCGGATCAGGTCCGCATCAGCATCACGTCTTCCTATGCAGTTCCTCTGATCAGTGAAGCAGGTGTGTATAAAGCGACAGAGGGATTTGAGATCGCGTCTCCGATTCCGGATGATCTTCGGCAGGTCGGTGTGACAGACAAGAATACAGATGATGGGTTTGGCTGGACCTATACAGGGTGGAATGCAGAGAGCGGAACACAGTTTATCAGCGGAAACGGTATCTGGGCAGGTTCCGGAAAAGAAGCAACGCTGACGTTTACAGGGACAAAGGTCTGGCTTTATGGAACAAAGGATCCGGGACATGGAACGGCAGACATCTATATTGATGGAACCAGGGTAACTTCGATCAATACAAAGAGCTCACCGAGAGCGACCGGGCAGATCATTTTTGAATCAGATACTCTGCAGTCTGGAAACCATACGCTGCGTATTGTAAATACAGGGACAATTGGAATAGATACGGCAGCCGTTCTGGATAACGGTGGTGCCGGAATGGTACAGTTTGACACGAAACGTCTGGAGATGGAGGAGAATTCTGTAAAGAAGCTTCTTGTCAGACGTGTGGGTGGAAGCACCGGAGAAATCCGTGTTACATACGAAAACAATCCGGGATCTGCAGTTCAGGGAAATTATGATGTAGACGGTATCAAAGGTGAACTGGTATTTGCAGACGGAGAGACAGAAAAAGAGATTGCGGTAACAACAAAGCGAGATATCGGATACAAAGGAGATCTGGACTTTACAGTGGATCTTGTCAGCATTACGGGAAATGGCATACTGGGAAGTTCTTCCGTGAAAGTGATTATCCGTGATATGGATGATGCCGGCAGGATTCCAGAAGCAGAACAGCTGATGGAAGAAGTCAGGACACTGGTTTATGATCTGTATGAACGTGAAGGACAGGATGAAGTAAAACAGCTGGCAGCAGAGCTGGAGGCATATCTGGGTGCAAAAGAAATTGTCAGACCGGCAGATATTCTGCGCACCGCATCGGAACTCAAAGCGGCAAAGGAGGCACTGGTTCCGATGAGCACAGGACCTGCAGGGGATACTTACACTTCGGAAGACCGCTTTGTGATGCCTGTTGGCGGTGCAGTAAAAATGACAGAGGCAGAGTGGTTTATCCTGGATGCGTCAGGAGCGGCAGACGCAAATAAATATGTGCGTCTTACGGAAAGGGCAGATGCAAGCAATGGAAAAGAAGTAAACTGGTTTGAAAACGGAAACAGAATCAGGCTTCCGTTTACGGCAGCGAAGGCGGGTACCTATAAAGTAAAAGCGACCTACCGCAGCGGAAGAGCCGCCGGCAGTCCGAATGCTTTTGAATGGAGTGGAACCAATGTCACACCAGGGTCAAAGGATGTGTATGGAGAAACGAATGCAACAACCTTCCACACGGCAGAATTTGATGTGGCAGTGACAGCGGCAGGTGCAGGTGAGCTCGTCTTTACGGCAGGTACAAAAGGCGGACCGGTTATTGATAAGTTTGAGATTATCAGCACAGAACAGGCGGAGACTGTTCTGGTGACGGGTGTGACATTAAGTAAAACAGAGGCAGCCCTGACCGATGAAAACAGCTACGTGTTCCTGAAAGCAACTGTATTGCCAGCTAATGCTACAAACAAAGATGTTACATTTTCCAGCTCCGATCCATCGGTTGCAGCTGTGACGGATAAAGGACTGGTAACAGCAGTACCGGGCGCTGTAAATAAAACAGCAGTGATCACTGTAACAACAGCAGACGGAGCTAAGACGGCAGAGTGTCGTATTAAGGTAGGCTTTGCGGCAGAGGAAGAAAAAGGAATTAAACTGGAAGAACTGCAGGCAAAGCTAAAAGAGATAGATTCTGTAATCGCAGCCGGAAAAGGAAAATATACAGATGCCTCCTGGAATGCTCTGATAAATGCATATAACAGTGCGAAGAAAGCGAATGCAGAAACAGATGCAGATGAGATCCAGACAATGTTAGACGGTCTGAAGGCAGCAAAAGAGGGACTTCAGATTGCATCCGGACAGCCGAAACCGGTACCGGAGCAGCCTGGAAATACGGATCAGGAGATCAGACAGGGTCAGACTTATGACAGCGGAAATTTCAGCTACAAGGTAACCAGTACCTCTGATCTTACAGCAGAAGTAGTGGCACTTAAGAATAAGAAGATTTCTGCGATCAGGATCTACAACACCGTTATACTTGGCGGAAAGAGCTATAAAATTACATCTGTAGCATCGTCTGTATTTAAGAACAATAAGAAAATCAGAAGCGTGACGGTCGGAAAGAATGTAAAAACAATTGGAAGCAGTGCCTTTGCGGGATGTACCAGTCTTACAAAAGTGGCAATAAACAGTAAGGGGCTGGAACGGATCGACAGCAAGGTATTTAACGGATGCAAGAAGCTTGGCAGTATAAAGATCAAAAGCACATCTCTTAAGAAAGTTGGGAAGAATGCCTTCAAAGGTATTGCGAAAAAGGCAGTAATTAAAGTTCCGGTTTCGAAGCTGGAGGCTTATAAGAAGGTTCTGGCAAAGAAGGGACAGAGCAAAACGGTGAAAATCAGCAGATAGTCAGATCAAACAGGACTGCGGCAGTATGCCGGGTCCTGTTTAACATAATGCAAGCAAGAATTCTCCCACCTCTGCAGGTGGTGAGATGAATTG
>UQCM01000018.1 GCA_900539525.1 uncultured Blautia sp. | reverse complement strand
AGTAACTAAGTGGCTTTCAGACACTTTCACGGCTGTGCCGTGAATAATCTAGGTTAATTATGTAGCTACTGTGTGCAAAAGCAAGTTCATAATACTTAGCTACTAATGCCTCCAGTTTATCATCTACCAATATCTTCCCCTCGAATTTTGCTGCTTCACAATCTGAGCACACCGTAATTTTACTTCCTCTTTTTGCATTTTCTGCATACAAAACATCCTGAATATTAACCCGAATTACATTATTTCTATAATGCCCAACGATATATTCTTCTTTGGACTTTTTTTCTACCTCTGTCAGAATTTCTTTCATTTCACATACAAATTGCCTATCTGAATATGATTTCAACAAATATCTATAAGGAGTTACCTTAAATGATTTGACTGTTGGAGCACGCACTCCTGAACAGAATACCAACACAGTGTCTTTGAATTTTTCACGAAATTTTCTTGCCGTTTCATCTCCATCAATACCGCCTAATTCCATATCTAAAATAAGCAAATCTAAATGCATGTTAGTATCCAAACTATTAACTAATTCCTCCCCTGAATAAAACTCATAAATTTTAAATTGATATTGATTAGTACCCTTAGCTTGACTAAGAATTTTTCTAATATATGAGATAAACACCTTATCATCATCACAAATAGCCACATGATACATAGGGTTTCACCCCTTCCCCTTTCTACTTTATTTAAGCAATAATTTTACCATATTTCCTATGTATTATCAATATTTTTTATTTTTTGCTTTACTATCTCCATTAATAACATTATATTCTGTATTATATATACAAACATCATGCTAAATATAAATTCATCAGCATTACCCAATGTAATTATCAACATTATAATTAAATGCAGTGTAAATATTAATTTTATTCTTCTTCTATAAATTTGTTTTTCCTCATGACTAATTTTTTTCATTTCTGTTTCTACTGGTGCCATTAAAAAAATGCATATCATATTCAGAAAGAATATTAACAACATCACTCTAATTGATAGATGGCTCAATAGATTCTCTAAACCATACACTTGCAATAACAATATCGCATTTGATATTACTGTGCATTTCCAAATTTTATCCGCATGCCATCCACCACAAAAGCTTCTTAACGGAATATACATACCCAAAAAAAACATTATTATTTTGATCTTCGAATAAACTATTCCTATTACCAAAGCAATAACTAAATTTAATGCAACTTCACACAGCAAAATATAACCATACCTATATATCTTCTCATCCTCATCTGTTATTATATGATTTTGTGATTGCTTATTTACTAATGCATCGACTATCATTTGAATCATATCCATCCATTTAGACCTTTCATTTTTGAATAATATGAGCCAAGGGACAAATGGACATACAATAATTTTTATGTCTATGGGACCCGCTAAACATGAGAAAGTAGCCATTTTTCGAAGAAAAATGCGCGGATTTCGAATGTTTTCATCGATTTTGGGAGTGCGAAGCACAGAAAAATCGACGTAAGGCTCATTTGTCGGGCAACTCATAATATAACATACTTTAACAATTTATCTCCCATTTCTGTGCTATTTCCTTATCTTAAAATCACTTTAACAAAGAATAGTTACTATTATCTATTTTGCAATGATCATATGTCAACTCCTTCATTGCATGATATTACACTAAAATGCGGTAGAATTGTTTTAATCTGTCATAACGCCATCCCTCTACATACTCCCTTAATTCTTAAAAGCTTGGCATATTCCAATAATCGTTTGTATTGATATTCATTACTACATATTCCAGTTATAACTTCTTCAATATTCCCCGATTCAAAACGTTTTATGTCACAAACACTGCGCTCTATGTCATAAATATAATAACAGCCAAATTCCGTTTTTTTCTTTTTCAGACCAATCTCAAAATTATTTTCAGAGAAATAATGTCTATTTACAGGAAAATTCAAATTTATCAGGCTTCGATCTGTTCTCTTCGTAGATACTGATAAGCATTCGGGTTCTGTCTCAATCGCTCCTTGATAATAAAGTGCACTATCCATACAAATAACAGCCTTTGGATCACTAAGACATACCTCTATACATTTATAATCTATCGGTTTCTCATACCCACTTCCGTTTATCCAGTAAAATCCATGGCATATTTTTTTCAGATATCCTTCTTCTGTCAGAACTGCTATCTGACGATTTGAAAATCCTTCTTCAAGTAATTCCTTTGTCCCAACGTAGCCTTTTATTTTTTTACACATTGCTTCTAATCTTATATATGTATTGTATCTCATGGTTCACTCTTTTTTTTATTGATTAAATCCATATCTTCTATTCGTTTATCTTCTGTCAGAATTGTCATTTAATAAATTCTGCTAATCATTTCTTTCGACAATTCTTTCGGAATCAAATTCTGTTTTATTGTGTCTGTCTAAATCGCATAATTAATCTTTGTCAGATTGCGTTTTATATTCCAACCATACTGTTTCATTTCGAGTTCTTCTAAACGTTCAAATTCCTGAATCAAATATGTTTTAAATTCAGGGCTTATCCACATTCCAAACTCAAATGCAATATCTTTGTAAGCATAAGTTCCGCCTCATATGATAATGCATTTTTCATTACACATATTATTGCATTTTCTCTTACGCATGTCAACATTTTTTTACGCGGGAAACTGTCCCTCACACACAGCACCCCCGAGGATATCAAGTCATTGCTACAAAAAAATGTGGATTTTTGCCATAAAAATGGTTTAAAACCGCATATTTCTGTATAGAGGATGTTATATTATTACCACAAGACGGGTAGAGAGGATGTTACGTCAGTGCCACAATTTTAGACGGCTTACCTTTCTGGGACTTATATTCATTCGTTCCGCCATTTGTTTCGCCGTTATAGAAGAGCCATTTTTCAAAATTTCCAATGCTTTTAACTCATCATCATTACCATTTTCATCGCCACTGGAAATGATATAAGTCTCTATCGCCATCTGGATAAGTATGTACCATTGCAAGAGTCGTATGAACCACATCGTCTGTACGGAGATAAGATGAATCAATCCCGACTTCCGTAATTGCTGTTCTTAGCTGTTCTCCAAAAAAGTCATTTCCGACTTTGCCGATAAATGCAGTTTTATGCCCCAACTTTACAAGCATTGCTAATACATTACACGGTCCACCACCCGGATTTGCCTCAAATAACGGGTTTCCCTGATCGCTTTTCCCATTTTCTGTAAAATCAATCAGTAATTCACCTAATTCGGTTACATCATAGCTTCTCATATTGTCTGATCTCCTTTAAATATATTCGTAACTGTTCTTCATCCAGTCCTCAACCAATATCCTCACGGCAACGAAGATAATTTAAGTATGCCTTGGCATACTTAATGCGAGGTGCGCATCATGCTTTGCATGACATACTCCTTCTGCGCACCTCATCTCCCTGCCCCCTCACTCATGAGGAGCTGGCACACTTTTCGCACCGAGCATGGTCTGCTTTGCTGTCATTCTCACTTTTCTCAGATCAGATCATATTTCACAACATCTATGTTTGCTGCTCCGTCAGCGAAAAACGAGATACCCTCTGCAGTCTGATTTGTATACATAGTAGCTGTAAGAACCTGTTCTCCATTATTTACAAATACTTCTACGTTAAATCTGTCTAGAATAATTCTAAATTTTAATTCTCCCATCCCCCAATTCACCTTACTTCTTCTCTGGTGAATAATTGCTCTTCTGGAGCCTGAAAACTTACGGTCAATCTTCAGCACTGACAGTCTGCCATTTTTCAGAAATAATTCCCTTGGAACTATCCCGCACACACAGCACCCCATACCCCATCTGCGGATTTGGCCACTGTTCAAATCCCGGGATCTGTCTGGCACCCCGGCGCAGATAGGCTTTCACTTTCTCTCCATAGAGGAATGGATCATTTCCATCGATGATCCCCCACTGCATCAGCATGGCCGCCGCACCCGTCACAAAAGGCACAGCAAAGGATGTTCCTGTCATGGGACGGTAGCCGCCGCCGGGCGCTGTTGTCATAATATCCACGCCAGGCGCTGCCAGATCCGGCTTTACAAAATGATTTCCCCTGGTATACCCCCGCCCGGAAAAAGGAGCATAGATCATCAGCCGGGAATCATATGCGCCTACCGAGATCAGCTTTGTGGCGGACGATGGAATCGTAAGTGTAACATCCGGTGAGGGTCTGTAGAAACGTGTTCCGATATTTACGGCACCTTCCGACGGCAGCCACATATGATATCGTCCGTCTACGATTCGTCCAGGTACCAGACGCACACGCCACACACCACTGTCTACGAAATCACGGACTGGCAGAAAGTCAAGAAAAATCTCCTGGGAAGCACTGTAAGGGCTCGGTTTCCCATAGAACATCAGCAGCTCTGTATCACCCATCCGGTAACGCTGCGGCCCCAGAGTTTCCCGCAGCGGGCCAATGCTCTCCCCGGAGGGATGAAACAGAAAAAGATCCATCTCATCTACATAGGACTTCCACAGCTGGATGTTAAAGGAAGCCTCCCCCGGTGCAATTCCCACCTCCACCTCCTGCATCTTTCCCGTTTCCAGAAGTCCCGAGGTATGGCCCGCTGCACTTCCCTCATTTCCCGTTCCTGCCAGAATCGTAGTCTTCCAGATATTAGACATGTCATTCAGATAGGTTTCCAGAAGACTTGTTCCGTCGTGCCCTCCGTATACCGTGCCAAAGCTTAAGTTAATGGCGATGGGTTTTCCAAATTCGATGGCTTTCTTGATCACATAGTCTACTGCCTGCATCAGCTCGGTCGTCCTTGGAAAGGAGCCCGGGCGCGGCAGCCCCAGCTTTACCACCAGCAGATCACTGCGGGATGCCATCCCCCGGTACCGCCCGCCGGATGCGCGACCGTTTCCCGCAGCAATACCAAGCACTCCCGTGCCGTGACCGGTGAGATCTCTGGAAGGCACAATGCGGTATCTCTCCTGTGCCGAAGGTGCCGCCAGTGCTTCATTGATCTGCTCTCTCGTAAACTCTGCCCCGATCCGGTATCCTTCCGGCGGTGTCCCTGCTGCTGTCTGATCCCAAAGCGCCAGGATCCTTGTGGTCCCATCCTCATTTCGAAAGTCGGGATGAGCATAGTCCACACCGGAGTCCAGCACCGCTACAATGATTCCCTGTCCGAACAGATCATACTGTGCTGTCTGCAGGGCACTGACACAGGAGACCGCTTTTCCCTGATTTACAGAGAAATACAGTCTCTTCGGTTTTTCAATGTATTCAATCTCTACCTGTGAAGACAGTTCATCGATCCGTGATTCCGGCAGATTGATGATCGCATATTCATTTGACAGCTCTGTGATCCGGACCTCTTCATCCTCCAGACGCTGAATGTTACCTGTATATTTTACAATGATATCCCATCTTTGATCTGCCTCATCATATCCCACCATCAGCACCGGAGATTTTTCTCTTTCTTCGGGGGTTGCATCCAGCGCAAGGTTTAAAAGATTTTCAATTTTCTGGTCGGTTGCCATAAGCTCTCCCACCTATCCGTCTTTCTATTAACATATGTGCAGGCAACAAAAAAGAAGCCTCCCGGATTACTCCGAAAAGCCTCTATATGACAAGTTGATGATTCAGTATATATGATGCCAGGGTCAAAAGGTCATGATTTTCATGCTTGCATGAAAAATCATGACTTTGGGACCCGCTAAACATGAGAAAGTAGCCATTTTTCGAAGAAAAATGAGCGGATTTCGAATGTTTTTCGGATTTTGGGAGCGCGGGAGCGCGGAAAAATCCGAAGGCATCATGGGGTCAAATGCTTTTGACCCCAACATCGTATATATTCCAGTATACTCTCCGAGAAAATCCTGTCCCGTCCCATATACAGAACCGTCTCTCCCGGAGTACACCTTCCTCTTAACCCCTCCGGCGCAAGCCCGATATCCGCCTGCGCAAGCATGGGAAGATCAAATTCACTGTCACCTGCCGCGATTACCCCGTCCGCAGCTATCTTCTTCCGGAAACGCCTGACAGCTGTCCCTTTATTCAGCCGTACCGGAACGACATAGACCTTTGTTCCATTGGAAAATACATCTACCAGTCCGGTATTCAACCCTTGACGCAATATCGCCACAGATTCCATCGGCTGTTCAGTTTTTGTAAAGAGAAACAGCCCTCTGATATTACGAACCTCAAAGCTTCGCCGCGGATCCTTCTCCAGAATCCTCTCCGCTCTCGCAAGCTCATCCCGGCTTTCTCTGATCTGCACCAGGGACTCCAGATACCAGGTCTCATCCTCCTGACCATCCACCAGCAAAACCCCTCCATTGCAGGTAAGTGCATACCGGACCGGTCCGATCCCCAGATCGATCCGGCGGTACTGCTCCGTTGTCCGCGTCGTAGTAGGAACAAACAGAACCCTGTCCTGCACCTGTCGGAGCAGTTCATGGGTTCTGTCTGTCACATAGGAGATTTCTCTTCCCTGGTAGATTTCCACGCATCTTTTTTCATTTCCGATGTCATGCTTATAAGAATAGATCATGGTATTGTCCAGGTCCGAGTGAAATACCATCATCCCTTTTTATTCACAAACAGCTTGCGGACCAGATCTACCGGAATCATCGTCACTGCCAGCAGAATAACTGCCACCCAGCCCTTTATTCCAAACGGTACACAGCTGAACATATTTCCGATCCACTGGAAGGGTGCCAGAGGAATAACAGCTGCATTTACGATCAGGAACTGTACCGCGATGATGGCGAAGAACACCTTCAGGAAACCTGTATTTTCATTCAGGCCTTTAAAGATTCCGAATCCGTCATCACGCACATTGAATCCGTTAAACAGTGCACTTACGATAAACAGTACAAAATATCCTGTCAGATGCTGTTTATCTGTCTCAAACAGCCCCCGGAAGAACGGAACCTTCAGATAAACGAAGCTGACAGCGGTAAGCCATGCACCCATCGTAATGATCTGGGCCATCATAGAACGGCTGACAATGCTCTCGTCTCTTCTCCTCGGCTTCTCACTCATATATTTCTTCAGTGCCGGCTCATTACCGAGCATGATGGCACCAAGACCGTCCATGACCAGGTTGACAAAGAGCAGATGCGTTACCTTCAGAGGCTCCTCCACGCCAAAGAATGGAGCAATGGCACTTACCACAACAGCCGCCACATTGATAACCAGCTGGAATTTACAGAATTTCAGGATATTATGGTAAATCGTTCTTCCATACCAGATGGCATCTTTGATGGATTTGAAGTTGTCATCCAGGATAACGATCTTTCCGGCTTCCTTGGCAGCCTCTGTACCGCTTCCCATGGCAAAGCCCACGTCTGCGCGCTTCAGCGCCGGTGAATCGTTGACACCGTCACCTGTCATACCTACGACCAGATTCATCTCCTGACAGAGTCTTACCATTCTGGACTTATCCGTAGGCAGCGCACGTGCGATGACACGGATATGAGGAATGATCGCCTTTACTTCCTCATCCGACATCTCATTTAACTGAGCAGAAGAAAGCGCCCGGTCACTCTTATCCTTCAGAAGTCCTGCATCTTTGGCAATGGCAACAGCCGTCTCCAGACGGTCTCCGGTGATCATGACTACCTGGATTCCGGCGTTCTGAACCTGAATAATAGCTTCTCTTGCCTCTGCTCGTACATCATCACGAATACCCACAAGACCGATAATGACCACATCATCGTTGATGGCATTTTCCACCATCGGTTTCTGGGAATATCCGAATGCCAGTACACGCATGGCCTTAGATGCCAGCTCATCGATCTTCCGGTTCAGGACATCCTGATCGATCTTCTCTACTCTGCCGCTCTCATCCAGATAATATTTCGCTGCAGCCAGAAGCTTCTCCGGCGCACCCTTATAAAACGTCTTTCCAAGACTTTCGATCCTCGCCTGGCTGAATTTGTTTGCCGAGTTAAATCCCTGGCTTTCTGTCACAGCACAGTCCTGATTGGACTGCAATGCCAGGAAGGTCTGCTCTCCGATAAATTTCATGAGTGCCTGATCTGTGGCATTTCCTCCGATCACTCTGTGAGAGGAGTCAAACATGGACTGGGTATTCTTTCCGATGGCAAGATCCACCAGACCTTTTACCTGACTGTGCTTGCTCAGTTCAGAAATCTCAATAGAATTTCCATCTGCCGTAAAGAAGTCGACCACTTCCAGCATACCCTTGGTGATCGTACCTGTCTTATCACTGAACAAGATGTTCAGGGAACCGGCGGTCTCAATACCCTCTGCTTTTCTGACCAGTACGTTGTGATCCAGCATCTTGCTGGTATTCTGCATCAGAACGAGGGAGATCATCAGCGGCAGTCCCTCAGGAACCGCACAGACGATAATAACGACTGCCAGTGATACGGCTTCTACGATCTTTGTGATAACCTCCTGGACACCCAGTGCAAAGAATTCCGCCGGGCCGCCTGCCGTAATGATAAAATATGCAAAATACAGGACAGCGATCACGATCGCACCGATATAACCAAAAGTAGAGATCTGCTTTGCCAGCTTCGCAAGCTTCACCTTCAGCGGAGAATCCGGCTCGTCCTCCTGCATCTCCTCTGCCATCTTACCCATCATGGTCTTCAGACCGACTCTTCTTACATCCAGGACACCCTCGCCGTCAAATACGACCGCACCTCTGAAAAGAGAGTGGGCATCCACAAAGGTGTCTCCCGTCATATCCTCAGCCAGCTCGAAGCCTTCCTCTGCGGCTGTCTTTTTACATTCCTCTGCCTCCCCGTTCAGTGCGGAATTATCCACACGCAGGGAACCGGATACCAGGATACCGTCTGCCGGAATCTTGTCACCGGACTGCAGGAGCACTTTGTCTCCTGTCACCACATCATCCACATCAATGACTGTGACCAGCCCGTTGCGGTATACCTTACATTTGTCCTTCTCTGTGCTGTCCTTCAATTCCCGGTATTTGGTATCGCTGGCCACACCTGTCTTTGCAGAAACGACCGCAACGATCAATACGGCAACAATGGTTCCCAGAGGCTCATAAATTTCCGCATAGCCAAAGAAAAACATAACGATCATCAATGCCGCGATCGCCAGAAGGATCCTGATCATCGGGTCTCCGAAAGTCTCTTTAAACTCCTGCCAGAAGGTAGTGGGTTCGGAATCAGGAATCTCATTTGTCCCGTACTGACGCCGTGAGGCCTCCACTTCTTTATCAGTAAGTCCATTAAATTTCATGCTTTATACTCTCCTGTTGTTAGTTATATTTTTTTACAAGTTCTCCAATGCTGTTATCACGTGTTCCCTGACCAATCGCATTAAATTTCCATTCACCGTTATGACGGTAAACTTCTCCGAAGATCATCGCCGTCATATCCTGATAGTTCTCCGTCAGGTTATACTTGCACATTTCACGGTTGGTCTTTGCATCCACCAGGCGGATAAACGCATTCCGGATCATTCCAAAATGCTGATTTCTCTGGGCAGCCTGATAAATATTTACCACGATCACGATTCTGTCATATTCGGAAGGCATATGCTCCAGATCGATCACGATCTGCTCATCGTCACCATCACCGGCTCCTGTAAGATTATCTCCCATATGCTGAACCGTGCCCGTCTTGTGACGAAGATTTGCAAAATAGATCACATCGCCTGATGCCCGCAGCTTTCCGCCCTGCAGCATAATTGCTGAAGCGTCACAGTCGATGGGCTTTGGCTTCGGCGCAAACAATCCTCCCCTTGCCCTCGGTGCTTCATCCCAGCCCAGCCCCACAACGATTCTGGAAAGACCTGCGCTTTCCTTCGTCAGACTGACCTTCTGTCCTTTTTGTAAACTGATCGACATTCTATTTCCTCCTTTTGTATATCTGCTTTCCTGCTCTTCATTTTGCAGTAACTATTGATTCTGATTATTCCACATCTACCCCGAAGTTTGCACAGAGTGCTGCCAGGCCGCCCTGGTATCCGCTGCCGATGGCATTGAATTTCCACTCGTTTCCGTTCTTGTACAGCTCTCCGAAAACAGCCGCTGTCTCAATCGAAAAATCCTCTCCCAGGTCGTATCTCACCAGTTCTTCCCCGGTGATCTCATTGTAAACTCTGATAAATGCATTGTTGACCTGACCAAAATTCTGTCTCCTGGTCTCTGCATCGTAGATCGTAACCGTAAAAACGATCTTTGAAATATTTGCCGGAACTTCCGCAAGTGATACGCGGATCTGTTCATCATCGCCGTCACCGGCTCCTGTCAGGTTATCTCCCATATGCTGCACACTTCCGGATGGATGGGTCAGGTTTCCGTAAAATACAAAATCCTCAGGTCTGGAAACCTTCCCGCTGTCTGTCACCAGAAATGCTGCCGCATCCAGGTCAAAGTCTCCGCCGGTATCATACTGATTCACATCCCATCCCAGTCCTACGACAACCTTTGCCAGTCCCGGATTTCCTTTTGTAAGACTTACTTTCTGTCCCTTCTGTAAATTAATTGGCATATTCTTTTCCTCCTGTGATTCCTGTGCTACGGGGACAAAACCTGTTCATCCCCGAATGCCTGCCATGTCTTAAGCTACCTCAATACCATAATGTCCGCAAAGTGCTGCCAGTCCGCCCTGGAAACCGCTGCCAATGGCATTAAACTTCCATCCGCCGCCATGACGGTACAGCTCTCCTACCACGACAGCCGTTTCGATGGAGAAGTCCTCTCCCAGATCATAGCGGATCAGCTCCTGGTCGGTGGATTCATCCACGATACGGATAAATGCATTGGAAACCTGTCCAAAATTCTGTCTTCTCACATCCGCATCATAAATGGTAACCGTAAATACGATTTTCGAAACATTTGCCGGAACCTTTGTCAGATCCACTTCGATCTGTTCATCGTCACCTTCACCTTCGCCGGTCAGATTGTCACCCATATGTTTGACAGACTCGCTGGCATGGGTCAGGTTTCCATAGAACACAAATTCCTTCTCCGTGGGGCATTTTCCGTTTTCTCCTACCATAAATGCTGCCGCATCCAGGTCAAAATCCGCTCCGGAATCATAAATATTTACGTCCCATCCAAGACCGACCATGATTTTCTTCAAACTTGGATTCCCTTTGGTAAGATCTACTTTCTGTCCTTTTTGTAAATTAATAGGCATATTCTCTCCTCCTTCATATATGCAGGCCAGCCTGCAATATCTGCTTTTTCATTCTATCTCCACTTTTCAGAACAGCAGGCCACAGACCCGTTGGCTGCGCCAACTATCCGCTGCTTCGCAGCATTTATTCTTAATGCTTGGGAACAGCATATCTGCTGTTGAATTCGCGTTTGATGTTTTCCAGGCGTGCCTGGTCTTCAAGGCGCTGTTTTCTTGCATTTTCCTGAATTTGTTTTGTCTCATCGATGCCGTTTACGATGGTTCTCCAGGTGGTCTCGAGCGTTTCGATCTTGATCGAGCTTCCTGCAGCCATCCTTGCCGTCATCTTGGACTGCTCTACGGTATTTTTAGCGTTCTTGATCAGCAGCTCATTGGTCTTCTGATCCAGAGCGGACATGGCCTCGGCCTGTACCTTCTGGCGTTTCAGCATGATCGCCTGTGCCAGTGCCTGCTTAAATACCGGCAGTGTGATGATAAAGGCGGAATTGATCTTCCGTACCAGATTCATATTCGTAAATTCCATCGTCTTGATCATCGGAATCGACTGCATGGCCACACTTTCTGCAGTCCGCAGATCCTGTGTCCTCTGCTCCAGCATCATCAGCGCCTGCTGAAGGCTGGTGATCTCAAACTGTATGGAATTGTCGCCGGTGGCTTCCATATCTGCCTGTCTCTTTGCAATATACTCCTCAAGCTCTCTGCATCCCTGCTCACCTGCCAGTATATATCTTACCAGCTCGTGATAATATTCCACATTTGCGTCAAACATCTGATTCAGCTTGCGGTTGGCCTGCTTAATCTCTGATTCGTACTGTTTCAGCTGAACATAGATCTTATCGACCTCGTCTCCCATGGTATGATACTTGTCCAGGATCTTTTCCAGCTGTTTCCTCATATTTCCGAACAGCCGGGAGAACAGACCCGGATTTTCCTTAATCTCTTCAATGTCAAACTTCGACATGATCTTTGCCAGTGTGTTCAGCATCTCACTGGAATCATCCAGCTGCGACATATTCATGCTGTTAAGTACCACATCGGAAGCCTTTGAAATCTCCTCCGCCGCTTCTGCACCGAAGGATACGATCGTCTCCAGATTGTCGATCTCAATGGTACTTACCAGTGCATCCACCTCTGCCGAATTGACCAGTGTTTCATTCATCTGCTGTCTGTCAGCCACAATATCATACTGCTCCACCACGGCTACTTCATTTTTCGTATCCGGAACAGTGGTAACCGAAGACTGCACAGACGCCGCTTTCGTAAAATCCAATCCCATAATCATGTACCTCTCTTAAAAATCTTATCCCGCCATGTAGGACGTGTATTCGATGAAATACTACCAAAATCCGGGACCTGCAGATCATACATATATTCCCCGATCTGATGCTCTTCCATCCGCTTCCTGTTAAAATATTTTTCCACACTCTGATAGCCGGTAGGAACAAAGAAAACAACATCAAATCCCACCATATTCAGAAAAGCCGCAAGTATGGAATCCTCCAGGGAGATCATCTTCTCCCCTGTATGAATATAAACCAGCTTTGGGTTCTTCTTTGTAAAATCAAACCTCTGCAGCATCCGGACAAGCTCTTTCTTTAAATTCAGCACTGTCGATACGATCGTATACTCTGTACCGTTTTCAAATGTCCCCCTGATCAGCCTCTGATCGATCAGCTGCTGCAGCTTTGTCAGCATATGCTCCTGCATATCCTCCCGGAGGAATGCATAGGGATAATCCCTGTGCGCCCTGATCTTTGCCTTCTGCACCTTTCCGTTTTTAAAAAACTCTGTGGCATGGCTCTTCATGGGGTTGGGCGCTGTCGGTTCAATAAACGGCACATTCTTCACCACAAAGGTATCTTCGGTGATCATCGCCCGGATCTCAGACCAGTACCTGCCCACCTGGGCATCCTTCACACCGGAAACCTTCGCAAAGATCACCGGTATGTTCACCACATCATCCACCGTACTGAAATTCGGCCGGTATTTCACTTCCTCCTTCCAGAGAAGTGCGATCTCCTCATACATGGTCTGCAGAGTCACCGCGTTCGCCTTTCCATACTGCTGGTTCCGGTATATGCCCGAATCCTGATACATCAGCGTATCCAGCTCACGCTCCGCGTGATAGGCCACTGTTCCGATATGAAGATCTGTATTTTCCTGCGGAAATCTGTCCACCTTCAGTGAATCCGGATGATGAAGTTCATACAGCATCGGATCCTTCAGACAGCATGTCGCATTCAGATCCGGAACCAGAACCAGCACATCCACCGGAAGCCTTGCAAGAAATCTTAAAAACAGGGCTTCATTGTCATTCCTGCAGCCGCCCATATGGATCAGGCAGCCGATCTGCGGCATATGCCAGTCAGCAAACAGTGCCGTCTGATATCTCCTGATCCAGCATAGCAGATACACTGCTTTATTCATCAGCCTGTTCAGGTTCATCCCCGGAAGCTTTGCTTCTTCCAGCATGATATCAAGGAATGCTTTTGTCAGGATGCGCTGCAGCTCCATATTCGAAATGCTTCTCAGATTCAGTAACAAGTCTGCCAGCATCTGATCCTGTGTCTGGTAATTTCTCCGGTTGATCCTTCCAATCTCGTCCATGCCGGGCGCCGGAATCGCCCCATCCACAATAACGAGCTTACGTCCGCTGTTCTTAAGCTCCATCTGAAACTGATACAGTTCATTCAGATACGTCAGCTTGTCCTCCACACCGGTGATCCTGCAAAAACAGTTATAATAAAAGGATGGATCACTTCCTCTGCCCGCAGCCGGTTTCCTGATATCCTCAAGTCCTTTTCCCTCGATCCATGCATTCGTACAGTTCGTAACCGAAGGCATGGTGCCATACAGCCTTTCATACTTCAGGGTCCTCTGCATGTCTTCCCGAAGCCATTTCAGATTAAAATTCTGCGGAAAGACCGTCATTCCCGGAAGCTTCAGTTCATCGGACAGAGCCGATTCCGGATCCAGCTTTAAATAATCTGCATCCCCCCGGTACTGCAGCAGCACCACATCACAGCCTGCATGAGAGAGGATCGAGATCAGCATCAGTTCATAGTTACTGATTTCCCCTTCATACAAAATCTTAGGGAGCGGATTCTCCCCCAGCCGGTTTACGATGCGCTCAAACTTATAATACAGCCAGCACATAAATTTGATATAGGCGTTTTTCAGCATATTTTCATTTTTTCCGGCTCTTCGAAGGGTGTCGAGCAGATCATAGATCGCACCTGCCACCTGATTGCGCTGAAGCTCCTTCATTCTGGGCAGCCATTTCTTTAAGCTGGAAGTGAGAAATCCCATGCTCATCTGGAAATCCATTCCCATGATCTCACTGTAATAAGAAAGATTCCCCCCATCTGGATTCGGTATCCTGCCTTCAATGATGACGCCAGATGTCCTCGCCGCCTCGTAATACCTCCGGATAAAGCGGTCAATCTCTTCATGAAAGCCATTGATTCGATAGAAATAGACCCCTTTCTCACGCCGCTTATCAAGTTCTGTAAAAAAATCATTTAAATTCTGAATTTTCCTGTGTTCAAACATGGATTTTCACCCTGACATATCCTGTAGTTACATGCCAGTCATTATATCACGTTTATAGAATTTTCGCAACATAATGGATTATCAAGAAAAGATTGCTGACACTTTGCGGGTAATTGTTCACAAGTCATATATCCATTTCCACAATCCTGCTGTACCTTCGAAGCACAGACTCCCCGTCGTGGGCTTCAGCCGGCAGCATGCGTGACATATGGGCGGCTCTGGTAATTCGCACAACTCCGGCCTTGCATAGCTGTTCTTCCAAATGGGCCCTGTCGGATTCCGGGCATAGCAGTCCGGCTGTCTGCAGATGTCCCCGGTATGGCTTCAGTGCAGAAATGATTTTCTGTCTCGGAAGCCGTTTTACCCAGCAGTTCCGGAACATATGCGATAATTCGAGCTCATGATCTTCAGAGAGGATCACACTGACTCCTCTCCCTCTTAGAATCTTCCGATGGCTATGAATACTTTCCAGTTCTTCATTGTAGAGGGAGATACTTATCTTCCCGCGGATCCCCATATGCAGGCTGCTGCTTCTGGCATTTTCTTCTTCCAGCAGTGCAAGAAAGCGCATCCCCATCTGCTCCTGTACCATTCTGTCCTCTGTATCTACAAAGAGACCCTGGCAGGAACTGCACAGCGTCTGGTTTGTGGCGCAGATGTGTGCTGCCAGCCGGCAAAGTTCCCCGTCAGATACTTCAGGTGTCACATAAGCAAAGCTCAGCTTATGTCCCCAGCTGATGATCTGCGTCTCCGGATCTGCCATGGCTCTCGCCGCCCGGATCGCATCATCACCGCCCCACACGACAATGGCATCCGCCAGTTTCCCCAGTTTCTGAAGAATTTCTATACGGGCAGATGAAAGATCAAATACCGTTATATAGGCTGCCAGCTTTGGACAGACTGTGATCAGCTCCCTCAGCAAAAGAACCGACAGCCCATCATCTGCCGATGGAAGTTTCAGGATATTTACATTTCCTGTAAGAAGCCCTTCGATCACACTGTAAAAAGGAAGTCCCTCAGCATTTCCCGCAGCCATATGAAACAAAATACCCAGGGGTACACAAATACGATGGCGTCCCTCCGTCTTTTTCTCCAGATGAGGCGGTATCAGATCCTCCATTTTTTCCATCCTTCCGCCAAGCTCTGTCTCATACCGGTACTGCAGATTTTCCCGGTCAAAAAACAGGATCGCCTCCTGCAGCTGTGCTTCTGTAAAAACCCCTTTCCGCAAAAGCGGCTCCAGCACATGATCATAAAAGCCATTCTCTATTCTCTCTGCCAGAATCCCGCAGGCTTCGATCACCTCCGCTGCCGTGATCCGGTGTCCTTCAATCGTACGGATACAATGCTCCTGCAGCCCGTCCAGCACCTCATCCAATGCCTCATCCGGCATCATTTTTCCATCAAATAAAATCATCGTCCTGCACCACCTTCCGAATATTTTTTCAGCATATTTTCCGCACCGGCGGCACAGGTAGTGATATCCTCGACTCCCACACGCCCCAGCACTTCCAGATACGGTGTCGCTATCCCGCAGTCACATTCCGAAGCGTCATGCAGAATTCCCAGGTCATCTGTCATGATGCTGACGATCGGCGTACTGTTAACCATGGGTGTGATCAGATTGACAAGCCCCGCCTTTCCATTTGGAAGCGGTTCAAAGGTGTCCACATCCCTGATAATGACCCGGCTGTAGTTCGGCACATGAAAGTGGTGTCTGGGACAGGCACAGTACAGCACCGGATGCTCCGCGGCAGAAAAGAATTCCCAACAGTGATCCTCGGCAATTCCCAGCACATCATAGACAAGCTGATACATGGTCTCTTTATCCACTCTTTCTGAGAAATGCTGTTTCCATCCTCCCCCGAAAGATATGACAGAGCCTTTGGGAAGCTTCAGAAAGATTCCCTCCTCCTTCATTTTACTCAGCAGACACCAGGCATGATATGGAAATGCAGTGATCCTGACCGGAAAATGCTGACGACTCAGCCGGATGAGTCTGTCCTTCACATGATCAAACTGTGGGACATATTCCCCGTTTTTGTATGCCAGCGCATAGGTCCTTGACAAAGCAGGTGCAAACCAGGTAAAACCATAGGAAGATTTGATGATAGCTGCATCTGCATGTCTGTGGTACTGATACCCCAGTACCACAAAATGACAGGGAACCGGTGAAAGCAGCTTATGCCTCCTGCCAATGGTAAGCACCATGCCAAGCCCTGCCCGGAGGCTTTTCAGATCAAATCCCACAAAGCTCTTATTCCCGCTGGTGCCGGAAGATGTGCTTTTCAGCTTCAGCTTCTTCTCCGGCACAGACAGGAGCCTGTGATGCTTGAAATACAGGGTCGGAAGAAACGGCAGCTCCGCAGGGGACTTCATCTGCAGGATCTTTTCACGCGAAAATCCCCTGCTCTTTAAAATCTGGCGGTATTGCTCACAATGATCATACTGGAATACTGCATTTTCAATCACTCTCTGCAAAAACAGAGCATCTGTATATTCCATATCATAAGGATTCTTTTTCCAAAATAAAGTATTCATCTGTTTCACCTCAATGATTTTCCGCAGCTGTTCAGAACAGTTACTCTCCTATATGCAAAACCGCAGGACTTTGCTCTGCCACCCCGAACGTTTCCGCCATGAGCAGGATTCGCTTTGCCCAGTTCGCATGTGTCTTATATTCATTCATCCGCTCACCGGCCATACTCCCGGAAACAAGGGAGGAAGCGGAAGTATCCCAGTTCAGAATCCTCCTGGCATCCTCCAGATCTTTCCGGCAGACCTGGTATGCCTGGTTGACAAGCCCGATCTGCCTGGGATGTATCACGGTTTTTCCCACAAATCCACACAGCCTGTCATCTGCCAGTTCCTGCCAAAGCCCGTCATCCCAGCCGGGACCGTCATAATACTCCCATACCGGGCCGGATACGACGTAATCCATTCCGTAAACGGTAATGATATCTGCAAATATGCCCGCAATCGGTGAGATCCGGTGAATCGATTCATTGCTGTGGCGTCGGCAGCCAAACATATGGCACAGATCATTTCCGCCTACCCGGATATTGAGCACCAGTTCCTCCACCCGGTCCAGTTTCTCCTTCAGTCCATAAAGAATCTCATATCGGTTTCTCAGGTCAATGATCGTCGGGCTTTCAAAAATGGGCATCATATAGATTCTTCTGTCCGACTTCTCATTCAGTGTTACCATCGTATGAATATACGCATCTGCATTTTCCATAGAGAACTTCGGAAGAATAAATCCCCTGATCAGCTCTGATGCAGTCCCGAAGGCTTTCATCAGACGGGAAATCTGCTCACAGCTTCTCACCCGGATAAAGATTTTCGGCAGATAGAAGGACTCTGACTGCGCGGCACGGTATATCTCTTCCAGTGTATTCTTCAAATTCTCCTCTGCTTCTGTTACAGAAGAATCTCCGATCGTATCCTCCAGACAGAAAGCCAGAGAGAACCTGTCTCCGAATTTCTGCCGAATGATTGACTGTGCGGCTCCCTCCCGATTTGCAGGACAGTATAAGAGGGCACCTACACTGTAGCACTCCATTGCATTTTTCATCTTGATCTCCTTTTAACACCTCAGCAGTTCTGTATCTTTCCCTGCACAGACCACAGGGATATCTCTTCTCCTCATGTATCTGCCATCCTTTTGATGATGCCGCAGCATTTATAATGTTTCAACGGATAGTACATGACCGGCACCTGCTTTTCTGCTGCCAGCCGCCGGATATGCGCCAGCTCGTCATCCTCCCGGTATGCATCATCGATCAGTATCCTCCAGGGAACCCGGCGCAGAAGCACTCTCGTCGTTTCTCCGATTCCGGGCTTCACCAGATTGATATCGGATATGCCAAAATATTCTGCGATCTCCTTTACCTCATCCACTCCGAACCCCTTTGTCGTACGATCTTCCTGTTCTTTTGCTGACAGACACACACATCCTGCATCCGCTTCTGTGTATCCGTCCAGACGCCGGCTGCCTCTCTCTCCCTCTTCAAAATGCGCCTCAATCGCATGAATAAAATCATAAGACAGATCCGCATCCGAAAGCTCCCCATAGTACACCGCCCCGTGAAAATCATCCTTCCCTATAATGTCCTCTCTCAGAAAGGTCCGGCTGATCAGCCCGGAGACCGTACAGTTTAAACAGGAGCTTGGAATCAGGATGTCCTCATGGGTTCCGCACAGCTCTGTCACACCGGCAGGATCCGCCACGACAGCCAGCTCCGGCAAGACTCCCGGATACTGCTGCATCTCCTTTTCCAGTTCTCCCAGAATCGCACCCTTTCCGATCCATCCGTCCACAAACAGGAGCTGCTCCGGGCGATACCGCTGTAACAGGTACTTCATCGCCTGGTGATCGATCCCTCTTCCCCGGATAATGGAAATGGCATAATGAGGAATCTGCAAATGATAATATTTTTCGATAAAGTGTTTCAGCAGGATCCCGACGGGGATTCCCGCCCTCGCCAGGGATACCAGTACAGCAGATGTTCCTCTTTTTTCTATGATTTTCTCTGACAGCCTTCCCACGGCACATGCCACAGGTCCGGCATACTTCTCCAGTGCTTCCCGGTATACCTGCATATATTTTTCGGTAGGCACATATTCCAACGGAAGCATCTCACAGTAATGCCGTCCCGACTGGATCAGCCGCTCCCGTTCCTGGGCTGGCTGAGGATCCACCATTCCGGTAATGTCCTTTAACAGCAGAATGACATCCTTCTCTTTATATGAACTTCTCATGACTGACACCACCTCACCAGAAGTATTTCCTCATTTCCGCAGGATCTCAATGCATGAACCAGGGTATTGATTCCCGTCCGGCTGTTATTCTGTGCATCCGTCAGGATCACTGCACCGTCATACCGGTCAGGATCATAGAGAAAGGTTCTCCTCTCATCCTCATACAGACTTCTCAGCTCATACCGCCTGTGCAGAGGATATTCCTCCTCGCTGCTGACCTCTATAGGGCTTCTCGTGGTAGAATGGCATTTTACTGTCTTTCCCTGCTCCTGCAGCTTTTCCGCCACATACAGAGCAGGGTACATAAACTCCTCGGTGCCTGTCACCAGAACCTTCTTTTTTTCGGTGAGAAATCCACACTCCAGGATACTTATCCACAGATTTTCACACGCTTTTCGATAATCCGATGCAAGAACGCATCTGCGGGCATTCATCCATCCCGGCACGGTAAGCTCTGTCAGTCCGTCGCCCGGATCCGACAGATCTGCCTCGACATAGACACCGTCTCCCCTGTAACGCCCCGCAATCTCCGTATAACGCCCATGCTGCGTCTTCACCAGGTACTGAAGAGAGATCCCCCTGTCCGCATACGTGTTCAAGGCCTTCTCATCCATGCCGTTCAGCAGGGATGCCACCCCGAATGCAGATTTTCCGGGATACCGTTTCTCCAGAAGATCAATAATCTTCAAAATCGTATTCCCGGTCGTAACCTCATCCTCCACAAATACGATCCGGTCTGTCTCGTCCACCACCCGGTCTATATCATCCCTCACCAGCTTCTGCTCCGTGGCATGGCTGTGAGACTCCGAAAAATACAGATACTCCACCCCCGGTATCTCCTCTCTCGTAGTCTGCATATAAAGTGTATTCAACTCAACCGCCAGCGCTGCACCTATAGCAGTCGCCGTCTCCGCAAACCCTATGAGTAAAAGCCGCTCATCCTGGTACGCCTTCCTGACCAGCGCCGCCAGCTCCAGAAACATGGCAAATGCCTCATCCGGACAGACCGGTACATGCTTCCCCTGCAGGCGGTTCACCACCAGATAACTGCGCTTTGTATTCTTTTCTCTTCTGGCAATCCTCACCAGTTGTTCTTCGCTGTACTTCATTCTCTGTGATCTCCTTATCAGCTGCTGATACCTGTTCCAAACAGTTACGATAGATTATAGCATACCACAGACACTCCTCTCAACTCATGTTATGATGTTGCCCGACAAATGAGCCTGACGTGTGAATAGTTACCGACATTTTGCCCCCATGATACCGCGGATCATATTTATATTGACATTTGTATCCAATGCAAATATACTATATCCATAGATAGGATGCTCGTATAAAGCGGACATTTGCATTCCGCTTTGCTGTATGTTTATGAATGCAGTTCACTGATGACATCCTATGGAAAGGAGGATTTAATGGAAAAAATACCCAGATTGACCGAACTGGAAATGTTGATCATGGGAGTTCTCTGGGACAATGAAAAAGATATGACCATTCAGGAGATTGCAGAAAATCTGAAAGAACATCACCTGAGTCCTGCATCCGTCACCCAGGCCATCAACCGGATGGTTAAAAAGGCAGCGGTAGAAGTCAGCGATCATATACCTGTTTCCAATGTCTACGCCAGAACCTTCCATCCCTGCATCTCACGTGAAGCTTTTGCCGGTGCGGAGATCCGGCGGCTGGAAAAGAAGATTGCACCAAAGAAACGACTGTCCGTAAACGGACTCATGGCAGCACTGCTGCAGAACGACACGGGCAAGCCCGTCAGCCGTCAGGAACTGGATGAGCTGCAGGCTCTGATCGATCACCTGAAAAGCGAAGAATCTGACCATTAGGAGAGGCACATGCACATAACACTTTCATCTGTTTTGACCACTTGTGTGCTTGGAAGTCTCCTGATTCTGATGCTTAGCCCCATTCTGAAAAGAAATGCTGTCATCAATCGAATCGGTCCCGGATGTGTGAAGCTGCTCTTGCTCCTGATGGCCATCCGGATGTTTTTTCCGGTAGAACTGAAGATTACACACAGCCTGTATGTACAAAAGCTCCTTCCATCCGTCCACGACTTTTTCCGCTGCCCCATAGGATATGGTTCTGTTACTTTTCCACTCTATGGAATCCTGTTACTGCTATGGGGTGCGGGAAGTCTCATCAGCATCACAGAGAAAGTGCTCCTGTATTACCGGACCTACCGGTACATCCAGCTGATGGACGCTCAGAATGTGGAAGAACTCTGCATAGAACAGGGCCTTACCGAACGATATCCCGATATGGAGCAGATCCGCATTGTATACATAACCGGGATCCAGTCCCCCTGTCTGCTGGGACTTTATCATCCCTTTGTTCTGCTCCCTGCCGATCAGATATACTCACAGGAACAGCTGAGCTTCATCCTGAAGCACGAACTGATGCACTACAGGAAGAAAGATATTCTCTGGAAGGTGGTCGCCGATGTACTGTGCTCCATCTTCTGGTGGAACCCCGCCATGAGCTACTTAAGAAGACTCCTCTTTCAGATGATTGAGGTCAGTAACGATATGGAAATCACCGCTTCGATGGAGAAGGAGGAAAAGATCAGCTACTTGAAATGTCTGAAAGACATTGCCGCGGGACATACCGGAAAGAATCAGGCATTTGCCGTTTCTTTTTCCAGGAACAATTTCAAAGATCTGAAACAGAGAATGGTTCTGATCGCAAAAGGAGTTTCTTACCGTCCGGGAATCGCCGCTCTGGTGTCTTCAGTCTCCATATCCCTCATGCTGATGATTTCCCTGGTCATTTTCGAACCGGACACACCCCCGCCTGATGGAATCCCCTTATGCACAGAAAATACCTATCTGATACGAAACGGGGAACAGTATGATGTATATGTAAACGGAGAGGGGTTCCTGTTTACAACAGACGACACTGCACCATTTCGAGGAGTGAAAATATATGACAACATTGAGGAGGCAAAAAGCAATGAAAAGGAATAAGAAAAAACTGTTATTAATCGGATGTCTTACAGGAATTCTGATGTCAACAGCACAGACACCAGCCGTCATGGCAATGTACACGGCAGAGTCTGCTGTAAACTCCCTCACACTGGATGGTACTGTAGAAACACGGGCATCACAGACACAGTGGGTTTATAAACAGATCAATGGAAAGTATTATCGACGTCTCTATGACAGGACTCTTCATAAATGGCTGACCGATTGGATTCGCTGCTAAATATTGTGATTTTCTGTAACTGTTCAGAGCCATGCAGATTTATAAATATTTTCCTTTGGGAGCTTGCTCCCTCCACCCTGGAGAGTTTTATGATATAGGAAATGCCGGAACCTTTACCAGTTCCGGCATTTTTATACATCTTTATATTACTCAGAGATAATATCTCCTATTTCTTCATATCACTCAGAGATTCTATTCCCTGCTTCTTTACAGTGTCACCTTATCCAGATGCCAGATCTCATCCACATACTGCTGGATGGTACGGTCGGAAGTGAACTTTCCGCTGCATGCGGTGTTCAGCATTGCCATTCTTGCCCATCTCTCTTCATCTCTGTATGCTTCCTCCACTCTCTTCTGAGCTGCTGCATAGGACTTGAAGTCAGCCAGGATAAAGTAGGTATCTGCTCTGTCGCTGCACTGGGTGTTCAGCAGTGAGTTGTACAGGTCACGGAACATTTCCGTATCGTTTCCGGAGTACTCACCGTTGATGAGCTGCATCAGTACGCGGCGGATGTCCTGATCGTTGTTGAAGTAATCCATTGGATAGTAGCCGCCGTTCTTCTCGTAGTTGATGACCTCATCAGAGGACAGACCGAAGATAAATGCGTTCTCCTCGCCTACCTCCTGTACGATCTCTACGTTCGCTCCGTCCATGGTTCCCAGGGTCGGCGCGCCGTTCAGCATGAACTTCATGTTACCGGTACCGGATGCCTCTTTACTTGCAGTCGAGATCTGCTCAGATACATCTGCTGCCGCGAAAATCATCTCTGCATTGGATACACGGTAATCCTCGATAAATACAACCTTCAGCTTACCCTTGATGGATGCGTCGTTGTTGATCACATTTGCCACGGAGTTGATCAGCTTAATGGTCTGCTTTGCACGACGGTATCCTGCAGCAGCCTTTGCACCGAAGATAAAGGTTCTCGGATAGAAATCCATCTCCGGATGATCCTTGATGGTATTATACAGATACATCACATGAAGGATATTCAGCAGCTGACGTTTATACTCATGAAGTCTCTTCACCTGTACGTCAAAGATGGAACGCGGATCTACATCGATGCCATTGTGCTCCTTGATGTATTTTGCCAGGCGAACCTTGTTCTGATATTTGATATTCATGAATTCCTGCTGCGCCTTCTTGTCATCCACATACACTTTCAGCTTTGAAATCTGGGACAGATCGGTGATCCACTCGTCGCCGATGTGATCCGTTACCCATTTTGCCAGCAGTGGATTTCCGTGGAGCAGGAAACGTCTCTGTGTGATACCGTTTGTCTTATTGTTGAATTTCTCCGGCATCATCTCATAGAAATCCTTCAGCTCCTGGTTCTTCAGGATCTCTGTATGAAGGGCAGCCACACCGTTTACGGAATAGCCTGCTGCGATTGCCAGATGTGCCATCTTCACCTGTCCGTCATAGATGATCGCCATCTTACGGATCTTCTCCTGGTTTCCAGGATATTTTGCCTTGATCTCATCCACAAATCTGCGGTTGATCTCCTCGATGATCTGATAGATACGCGGAAGCAGTCTGGAGAAGAGCTCGATCGGCCATTTTTCCAGTGCCTCTGCCATAATGGTATGGTTCGTGTAAGCACAGGTCTTTGTGGTAACCTCCCATGCCTCATCCCATCCAAGGCCTTCCTCATCCATGAGAATACGCATCAGCTCTGCTACTGCTACTGTCGGATGTGTATCGTTTAACTGGAAAGTAGCCTTCTCGTAGAATTTGCGGATGTCACTGCGATTCTTCTTATATTTTGCAATCGCTGCCTGCACACTTGCGGAGATAAAGAAGTACTGCTGTTTCAGACGCAGCTCTTTACCTGCATAGTGCTCGTCAGCCGGATAAAGTACCTCTACAATATTTCTTGCCAGGTTCTCCTGCTCAACCGCTTTCATATAATCGCCCTTATTAAAGGAATCCAGCTGGAAGTCATTGATCGCCTCTGCATCCCATACACGTAAGGTATTGACAATGCCGTTTCCATATCCAAGGATCGGAAGATCAAACGGTACGGCACGCACAGACTGGTATCCCTTCTGTACGAACCTGTTCTGTCCGGTCGCATGGTCATACTCTACCTGTACATATCCGCCGAACTTTACTTCTTTCGCATATTCCGGGCGGCGCAGCTCGAACGGGTTGCCATCCTTCAGCCAGTTATCCGGTACCTCTACCTGATAGCCATTTTCAATCTTCTGCTTGAACATACCGTAACGGTAGCGGATACCGCAGCCGTATGCACTGTATCCCAGAGTAGCCAGGGAATCCAGGAAGCATGCTGCCAGTCTTCCAAGACCTCCGTTTCCGAGAGCCGCATCCGGCTCCTGATCCTCGATCACATTCAGATCCAGTCCCAGCTCCTCCAGAGCCTCTTTCACCTCATCATACTCACAGAGATTGATCAGGTTGTTGCCCAGCGCACGTCCCATCAGGAACTCCATGGACATATAGTAAACAATCTTCGGGTCGTCTTTCTCGTACTTCTCCTGTGTTTCCAGCCAGTTGTCAATAATTGTGTCTTTTACTGCATAGGAAACAGCCTGGAAAATCTGCTGCTGTGTCGCTTCGTCAATGGTCTTGCGGTAAAGGGTCTTTACGTTATCCTTTACTTCCGCAATAAACTTCTGCTTGTCGAATTTTTTCTTCATTTTTTCATTCCTCCTGCTGGATGCCTTCCCCCCACAATCCGCATCCCGATCTGTCTTTTGTATTAGCCCTGCTTCTTAACACCCATTGTTACGGTCTCGCCATTGATGTTCCATTCCTTCACATAGCCTTCTGCAGCACCGGAAATGATGTCATCTGACAATACTTCCGATTTGATCTCCTCTGCATTCTTTTCCAGGATCTCTTCGATCCTTTCGTTCCCTGATGTATAAATCACTATTCTGTCTGTCACTTCAAACCCTGCTTCCTTACGCATGGTCTGTACTTTACTGATCAGCTCACGCACAAAACCCTCTTCGATCAGCTCCGGTGTCAGATTCATATCCAGCACGACGGTGATCTCCCCCTCCTGTACGGACTCATAACCCGCAATCTGGGCTGTGTCAATAAGCAAATCGTCCTCTAATAATACAACCTCCTCACCCTGAATGTCAAGCTTCAGACATCCATTTGCCTTCAGTTCATCCATGGCGGCATTTCCGTCCAGTTCCGGTAATGCTTTTCGGATGCCTCCCAGGAGTTTGCCATATTTCGGTCCCACGGTCTTAAGCTGCGGCTTAAAGCTGTAGGAAGTAAAGTCTCTCACATCATCGGTAAAGGTAACCTTTTTCGTATTCAGCTCGTCACGGATGATATCCGTAAAGAACTCAGACAGTGCAAACGGTGCCTTCACAAACATATTTTTGATCGGCTGGCGGTTCTTGATATTCGCCGCATTTCTGCAGGCACGGCCCATAACGACCACCTTCAGAACCTCATCCATATTTGCTTCCAGCTCTTTGTCGATCTGTGACACATCTGCTGTCGGGAAGTCGCACAGATGTACGCTCTCCGGCGCGGTCTTGTCAACGCTGCATACCAGATTCCGGTAGATATCCTCTGTCATAAACGGGATCATTGGCGCTGCCGCCTTACTTACATTGACCAGGGCTGTATACAGCGTCATGTACGCATTGATCTTATCCTGCTCCATTCCCTTTGCCCAGAAACGCTCACGGCTGCGGCGCACGTACCAGTTACTCATATCATCTACGAACTCCTGCAGTGCTCTTGCCGTCTCCGGAATCCTGTAGTTCTCCAGGTTCGTGTCCACCGTCTGGATCATGGAGTTCATCTTGGAGAGCAGCCATTTATCCATGACAGAAAGCTTGTCATAGTCCAGTGTATACTTCGTAGCGTCAAATTCATCAATATTCGCATACAGTACAAAAAATGCATACGTATTCCACAGCGTACCCATGAATTTACGCTGTCCCTCCTGCACAGCCTTTCCATGGAAACGGTTCGGCAGCCACGGTGCGCTGTTGATGTAGAAATACCAGCGGATCGCATCTGCTCCATACGTCTCCAGAGCCTCAAACGGGTCAACAGCATTTCCCTTGGATTTGCTCATCTTCTGTCCGTTCTCATCCTGCACATGGCCGAGAACGATGACATTTTCATAGGGAGCTTTGTTAAACAGCAGGGTGGACTCTGCCAGCAGAGAATAGAACCATCCTCTCGTCTGGTCCACCGCCTCGGAGATAAACTGAGCCGGGAACTGCTGCTCAAACAGCTCTTTATTTTCAAACGGATAGTGATGCTGTGCGAAAGGCATGGCTCCTGAGTCAAACCAGCAGTCGATCACCTCCGGCACACGGTGCATCGGCTTTCCGCATTTCGGACATTTGATCTCGATTTCGTCAATATACGGACGGTGCAGCTCCACAGTCTTCGCACGCTCGTCGCCGCTCATCTCGAACAGCTCCTGGCGGCTTCCTACGGAATGCTGATGACCGCACTCACACTCCCAGATATTCAGCGGTGTTCCCCAATAGCGGTTACGGCTGATGCCCCAGTCCTGTACATTCTCCAGCCAGTCACCGAAGCGTCCCTTTCCAATGCTCTCCGGAATCCAGTTGATGGTATTGTTATTGCGGATCAGATCGTCCTTCACAGCCGTCATCTTGATGAACCAGGACTCACGTGCATAGTAGATCAGCGGTGTATCGCATCTCCAGCAGTGCGGATAGCTGTGCTCGAACTTCGGTGCGTCGAAGAGCAGCCCTCTCTCATCCAGATCCTTCAGAACAAGGGGATCTGCTTTCTTTACAAAAACACCGCCAAAAGGCGTATCCTCTGTCAGATTACCCTTTCCGTCTACCATCTGTACAAAGGGCAGGTCGTATTTCCGTCCCACCTGGGCATCATCCTCACCGAAGGCGGGAGCAATGTGTACGATTCCGGTACCGTCTGTCAGCGTTACATAGGTATCACATACCACATAAAATGCTTTCTTGTGCTGTTTCTCTGCACGGTCTGCGGCGCAGGTATACAGAGGCTCATATTCCTTATATTCCAGGTCCTTGCCCACATAAGTCTCCAGAACGTCATAAGCACCCTCGCCCAGAACCTTGTCACTGAGAGCGTGTGCCATATAGTAAACGCGTCCGTCCTCTTTCATCTGTACCTTGACATATTCCTCCTGCGGATTCACGCAGAGTGCCAGGTTCGAGGGCAGTGTCCACGGTGTGGTGGTCCATGCAAGGATGTAGGCATCCTCATCCTTCACCTTGAAGCGGACGATCGCGGAACGCTCCTTTACATCCTTGTAGCCCTGGGCTACCTCCTGGGAAGAAAGCGGTGTACCGCAGCGCGGACAGTAGGGAACGACCTTGAATCCCTTGTACAGCAGCCCCTTGTCCCAGATCTGCTTCAGTGCCCACCATTCCGACTCGATATAGTCATCGTGGTATGTGACATACGGGTTGTCCATGTCTGCCCAGAAGCCTACGGTTCCTGAGAAATCCTCCCACATGCCCTTGTATTTCCATACGCTTTCCTTACATTTATCAATAAACGGAACGAGACCGTACTCCTCGATCTGCTCCTTTCCGTCAAGACCCAGAAGCTTCTCCACCTCCAGCTCTACCGGAAGTCCGTGGGTATCCCAGCCTGCCTTTCTCGGTACCATCTTTCCCTTCATGGTCTGGTATCTCGGAATCATATCCTTGATGACACGGGTCAGCACATGGCCGATATGCGGCTTTCCATTCGCCGTTGGCGGACCATCGTAAAAAGTATAAGTATCGCAGTCCTTGCGGGATTCGATACTTTTTTCAAAGATGTGATTTTCTTTCCAGAACTTTTCTGTCTGTTTTTCGCGCTCTACGAAATTCAGATTCGTTGAAACTTTCTCGTACATTTCATACCTCCATCTCTTTTATTCTTACTCAAAAATAATGTTGGGGCCAAAAGGTGCCCCCATGATAATAATAAAAAAGCTCCCGCCCCTGTAACAGGACGAAAGCCATGCTTACGCAACCACCTCTTACACATACCATCATACGCGCTCCCGGTAACGGGGGAGAACCGTCAAAGCCTACTTTCCTTCAGCCCGAGACTCAAAAGTGATCTTCCATCTACCCTACTCGCACCGGGCTTCCACCCTCCCCGGCTCGCTGTGCCTTTGAGATACATGTACTGTCTTTCTCGCTGTCTTTGTCTTTCCCGATTATAAAGCAGGGAAAGCGGGAAAGTCAAGGGGTTTCTATGGAAAATATATCTTACCGCATTCCAGCTGTAACAGTTCAGAGTCCATTCGCAAAATCGCCTCTGCGAGGCTTTCCTTTTGCTCATGTATGGCTCTCGCCATATAGATTTATAAAATTTGTCTTAGGTGAGCAAGCTCCCCACGGCAAATATTTATAAATCTGTATGACTCTGAACTGTTACTTCCAACTGAATGTTTAAAACCTTAAACCGCCAAAATGGCGGTTTGGATGGCGGTTTGGCGGATAAAACTATCCGTATTTTAAAAGATAGAATTCTTTCGAAGCCATTCTTTCAGTGCTATAGCATAAGGGCTGATAACCGCCTTACTTAGTATATTTTTTGCTTCTTCCATATTATCCGCCGGCAGAACAAGCACACCTCCTCTAACTTCTGTACTCAGATTAGATTCCATGATCTCAGAAATATTGTCTATGCCGCAAATAAAAGGCTCCCCTTCCTTTCCGGCATAAAATATACTGCATTTTCTGTCATCATCATTTATGCAAGTGACAGCCTCTGGAGAGGAATCATAAAAAATAGCAGCAAAGCCATGTCCACCCGAAAGATCACACCCATTAACACTGATTCTAACATCTGAAAAAGCATCTTCCCTGTTTCCATAAATATAGTGCAGCGCATTCCATGCTGCCGCTACCGGCACAATCCTGTAATCATCCTGCTCACTTCCATAAATCAGACATCCTGTACCAGAAAAGGTTTTCTCCTGCTTAACCGGATTGTCAATATAATAAATGGCATACTGTAAACCACTGAGCAAAGCCACGATAATGTTCACACATAAAATCATTTTTATTGTTCTTTTCATACGATATCACCCCTGCCCCCAAATTTCCTCTTCTATAATACAATGATGTTTCCTTGTATTTTTATCATAGCTGATTCCCACAAGAAGTACATTTCCTTTATAATCCTTCAGGCTTTCGCAATAATTTTTCTGCTTAATCTGCTCAATGGCTCCCCTGGCGCCCTGATTCCACTTTAACTCAATGACCAGCGCCGGCCGGTCAGCGTACTGCTTCTTCGGGAAAAACACCATGTCTGCAAAGCCTTTTCCCGTTGGAAGTTCCCGATATAGCGTGTAAAAATTCCTCGCCACATAAAAAGCAAGTGATATCGTGTAGCTGAGTGCATTTTCATCATGATACTGCAGATGCGAGTTCTCATAGTGTGCGCGCTCCACTGCTTCCGCCACCTTTTCTTCCTCACGATTCCAGACCGCTTCCAACGCCAGCCGGGAATTCTTTAGCGCCTTTGACACCTCTCCCCAGTCAGAGTTACTCACCGCCGTCACATACTCGTTCAAAATCTCATGATTGGGTATAAAAACCTCACCTGTGTCACTGAGATACCCCAGATATCCCAGATGAACCAGCAATGTCATAACATCATCTTTCGAATGAAAGGTTACCATATCATTGGAAAAGCTTCCTGTGTTCACCAGAATGCGGTTCTTTCCATTCATCATCTCCACAATATCGTCTCTCAGCCCCTCAAAATTCATATCAATATAGGTACGCAAAGCCTCAAAGGTCTCTGTCTGATTCCAGTAATATTGAAAACTGTGGAACCGCATGGCACTGACCACGGAACGTGGATTGTATACAGAGCCTGCATGCTCCAGGTGATAGCCATCATACCACTTTTTCGTCTCTTCAAAATCCATCTGATAAGAATCACACAATGCACGCACTTCATCCTCTGTGAAACCCACATATTTTGCCAGAGTTCCCGAAAATGTCATAGAAAACTCATCAAACATATTTAATGCACTGTGCGTCCCGTACTTCTTGACAGGAAGAATGCCAGTCATATAACAGAGCACAATATATCCCTTATCTTTCAATAGATCCCTTAAAAAATCCAGATATTTTTTCTGTGCGTCATCGTCCTCTTTATACTCACGGAAAACACAGTCCCACTCATCAATGACCAGAACAAAAGGAATCCCGGTTTCTGCATAAAGATCCTGCATACAACCAATCAGATCCTGCTCATCAAAAAAAACAGTTTCCGGATACTCTCTTTTCATATCCCATATGACACGTTTTTTTATAAGAGACAGCATGGCTTCCATAGAACCGGTTCTGCTCAAAAATTCCTGCATATTTAAAAATATCACATGATATTGATTTCGATGCACTTCATATCCGTCCGTCTGTGAGATCTCAAAAGGCGCAAACAGCTCCTCCGAGTCACAGCCCCTGCTATAATAGGCCACCAGCATATCCGCCGTCACAGATTTCCCGAAACGACGCGGACGGCTGATGCATAAATACCGCTGAAGGGTATTGATCACCTGATTGCAATAGCTGATCAATCCCGTCTTATCCACATAAATTTCAGAATTTACACTCTGAAAAAATTTTTCGTTTCCCGGATTCAGATAACTTCCCATCCTGCCACCTGCCTTTCCTCGGGTCGTTACTGTCTGCTCTGTGACCAGTAACACCTGTTACATTCTTTAAAAAAGTATAACCGATTTTTCATTATCAGTAAAGCAGACATTGGATTACGATCCACACTTTACCCCTCGAATCGTAACTGACATTGACAAATGCTCCTTCCATTGCTATACTCTTTTCATTTGATACTCAAAGTAATGGAATTCTATGGTTAATATACACTCAACCATGGTATCCTGATATACAAAGGAGATTCCTATGAATAAGATAAAAAAAATCTACTGCCGTACCTTCCAGACGACATTCAAGCTGGCGCTGCCTTTTCTCCCCTACCGGAAGCCGGAGATTGTATACAGTGTAAAGACACTTCCGGAAATACTGAAAAAAAAAGAGCTGCGAACGCGTGCTGATCATCACGGATGCAGGCATAAAAAGCCTTGGACTGACAAAGCGCCTCAAACAGGCACTGACAGCAAATGACATCCGGTTTTTCATGTATGACAGGACCGTGGCGAACCCTACCACCGCAAATGTGGATAAGGCACTCGCCCTCTATCATGAAAATGACTGCCGGGCCATCATCGGCTTCGGCGGTGGCACATTCCCTGGGCGGCGAGTACAATGTTCCCCACGGACTGGCCAATGCCGTTCTGCTGCCCTTCGTGCTGGAAGCCTATGGAAACTCCATCCACAAAAAGCTTCACCGGCTTGCCATCGAAGCCGGTGTGGCAGAGAAAGATACCCCCTGTGAGGAAGCCGCACAGAACTTTATTCATTCCATTCAGGAAATGAAAGAACATTTCGGAATCGGAAATACGATCAGCGAGATCCGGGAAGAGGACATTCCAAAGCTTGCCCGCTACGCTGACAAAGAAGCAAACCCGCTCTACCCTGTGCCGGTGCTGATGGATGCCAAAGAGCTGGAGAAATTCTATCATCTGCTGATGAAGACAGAACACAGACCGGAAACAGTACCGCACACAGACACACAGGCAGCACCGGGAACAGACGTGCCGGAAAGGAAGGAGAACTCATGACAGAAGCAGAAATTACACAACTCGTGGAAAAACAGCGCCGGTATTTCTATTCCGGAGCCACACTGGATGTTTCTGCCCGCATCCGGGCACTGGACACTCTGAAGGCTGCCATACAGAGATATGAAAGGGAAATCAACGCCGCCATCCACGAAGACCTTGGCAAGAGCAGTTTCGAGAGCTATATGTGTGAGACAGGACTTGTTCTCAGCGAGATCGGCTATATGCGCAGGCACATCCGTTCTCTGGCAAAGGAAAAAACCGTCTGGACACCTCTGGCGCAGTTTGCCTCCAGAAGCTACAAAAAGCCCTCCCCCTACGGCGTGGTGCTGATCATGAGTCCCTGGAATTATCCGTTCCTGCTGACCATAGATCCCCTTGTGGATGCCATCGCCGCCGGAAATACCGCCATCTTAAAGCCAAGTGCCTATTCTCCCGCCACCGGCAGGATCATCAGCAGGATCATAAAGGAATGCTTCGATGAGGCTTTCGTCTCCGTCGTCACCGGAGGCCGTGCGGAAAATACCTGCCTGCTCCAGGAGCATTTTGACTATATATTTTTCACAGGAAGCCAGACCGTTGGAAAGGAAGTCATGAAACAGGCCTCTGCCCACTTAACCCCCGTCACTCTGGAGCTGGGCGGCAAGAGCCCCTGCCTGGTAGAAAAAAGCGCCGACCTCCGGCTTGCCGCCAGAAGGATCGTATTTGGTAAATATCTGAACTGCGGTCAGACCTGCGTCGCCCCCGACTACCTGTACTGCGACCGGAAGATCAGGGATGCACTTGTGGCAGAAATCAAAAAGGAAATCATCCGCCAGTTCGGAGAAGCACCTCTGAAAAACAGCGATTACGGAAAGATCATAAATGAGAAACATTTTGAACGGATCTTAAAACTGATCGATCCGGACAAGACCGTCCACGGAGGCCGCCATGACCGCCAGAGCCTGCAGATCGAACCCACCGTGATGGACAATGTCACCTTCGACGATGCCATCATGCAGGAGGAAATCTTCGGTCCTGTGCTTCCCGTACTGACCTACGACTCCCTGGAGGAAGCCATCTGCAGGATCAATGCCCTGCCCCATCCCCTGGCCCTCTACATCTTTACGAAAAACAAAAAAGCCGCCGGTGAGATCACTTCCCGGTGCGGCTTCGGCGGCGGATGCATCAATGACACCATCATACACCTGGCCACCAGCGAAATGGGCTTTGGCGGCTTCGGTGAAAGCGGAATGGGCTCCTACCACGGCAAAGAAGGCTTTCACACCTTCTCTCACTACAAGAGTATCGTAGACAAAAAGCTGTGGCTGGATCTGCCTATGCGGTATCAGCCTTACCGGAAGATCCATGATAAGCTGATCCATCTCTTTCTGCGGTAAGTTACAGTTCACTCCGTAATCAGTAATACACGTTACTGTTCACACGCAGCCAGTTCGAGGTGTTTTTTGTGAGTACAGCGAAGCGAAAGCCCCCACTTGCATCCCCCCGCCTCTTCTGCTAAAATAAGCACCAGAAACAGACAAAGGAGGAATGTGAAATGTCAGTAACCTACAGAACACGCGGTGTCTGTTCCCAGGCGATCATTCTGGATCTGGATGGAGACATCATTAAAAAAGTAGAATTTATCGGCGGATGCTCCGGCAACACCCAGGGTGTCGCCAGGCTTGTAGAAGGCATGAAAGCAGAAGATGCGATCGCAAGACTTGAAGGTATCAAATGCGGCCCAAGACCGACCTCATGCCCGGATCAGCTGGCCAAAGCGCTGAAGCAGGCACTGCAGGGATAAAGCAGTTTCTGTAAGCATATTCTGATTGCATGCCTGACCAGAAGAAGAACACTTCGCAGCCGGCCACGCCGCAGCAGATATGCCGGATGGCATCATTGAGTTACAGCAGCCTGCACCCCGCGATTCCGTAAAGCATCGCCACTCCGGGGACTCCCAGAGTCCCTGCGGACAGCAGGCTGAAAGGATTGAACCCCACATGCACCTCTATCCCCGCCTCTGCGAGAAGAAAATTCACAGCAAAGATCAGCGCCGTTCCCGTTACCAGTCGTAAAAGAAAATTCCGCAGAACCTCCGTTTTCTTCTGCCATCCGACGATCAGCAGCACCAGCGCGCACGCTCCTGCCAGACAAAGAATCCCCTGTTCCATTTCCAATCCCATTTTCCCCCTCTCAAACATTTTTATAAATACAATCGTTGATGCCAGGGTCAAAAGGTCATGATTTTCATGCTCGCATGAAAAATCATGACTTTGGGACCTTGCTCAATAGTTATACCTATGAAAAAAAGCAGTGAAACATTCCGTCTCACTGCTTTTCATATTTTCTGAACACCTGCCTGTTTTATCAGAACTTAAATACCGCTACTCCATAGGCAGGAAGGTCATAGGCAAAGGAATACTCTCTTCCATCGCTCTCCACCTTTTCCGCACGGTAGATCTCAGGCTGCTCTTTTCCGCTGCCGCCAAACTCTGCATCATCGCTGTTTAAGATCAGGCGGTACTGCTTTTTCTTCGGTACACCCACCCGGTAATCCGGTCTTTCCACCGGTGTGAAGTTGACAACAAAGAGCAGGTTATTCTTTCCGTTCAGCGAATGACGCACGAAGCTGAAGATACTCCTGTCACCGTCGTCCGGATTGATCCACTCAAAGCCGCTGGGATCATTATCTCCCTGATAGCATGCTGCATTGCTCTTATACAGATGCAGCAGTGCCCGCACGTAATTCTGAAGCTGCTGATGCTTCTCCTCACTTAACAGATACCAGTCCAGCTCCCTCGCCTCGCTCCACTCCTGGAACTGGGCAAAGTCCTGTCCCATAAAGAGAAGCTTCTTTCCCGGATGTCCGAACATGAACGAATATCCCGCTTTCAGGTTTGCAAATTTATCATCATAAAGTCCCGGCATCTTGTTGATCATGGAACACTTCAGATGCACCACCTCATCATGGGACAGCACCAGGATATACCTTTCCGAGTATGCATAGGTCATGGCAAAGGTCATCTGATTGTGATGGTATTTGCGGAAATACGGATCCTGCTTCATGTATTCCAGGAAGTCATGCATCCATCCCATATTCCACTTCATCGAGAAGCCCAGTCCGTCATCCTCCGGCGCTCCCGTCACCTTCGGCCATGCGGTGGATTCCTCTGCGATCATCAGCACGCCCTGATTTCTTCCCAGCACGACACTGTTCAGATGCTTGAAGAACTCAATCGCCTCCAGATTCTTGTTTCCGCCGTAGATATTCGGTACCCACTGTCCGTCCTGTCTTCCGTAGTCCAGATAAAGCATGGAGGCCACCGCATCCACACGCAGCCCGTCAATGTGGAACTGCTCGATCCAGAACAGGGCGTTGGAAATCAGGAAGTTCTTTACTTCGTTCTTCCCATAGTCAAAGACCTTCGTTCCCCAGTCCGGATGCTCGCCCTTTCTCGGATCCGCATATTCATACAGACAGGTTCCGTCAAACTCTGCCAGTCCATGAGCATCTCTCGGAAAATGTGCCGGAACCCAGTCCAGGATCACACCGATCTTATTCTTATGCAGATAGTTAACAAAATACATAAAGTCTGCAGGCGAACCATAGCGGGAAGTCGGTGCAAAATATCCCGTCACCTGATAACCCCAGGAACCGTCAAAGGGATGCTCTGCGATTCCCATCAGTTCCACATGTGTGTAGCCCATATCTTTTACATAGGCTACCAGATCATGGGCCAGCTCCCTGTAATTGTAGAATCCATCCTCATCCTCTTCCTTCCATGGATGCTTTCTCCAGGAGCCCGGATGTACCTCGTAGATACTCATGGGCATCTCATCCTGTTTCAGGCCTTTCCGGTTGGAGATCCATGCACTGTCTCCCCACTTAAAGTTTGTGATATCCGCGATCCGGGACGCATTTCCGGGACGCATCTCTGAAGCATTGGCAAAGGGATCCGCCTTGTAAAGCTTTCTTCCATTCTTCGCATGCACCAGATACTTATACATCATGCCGGTCTTTGCCTCCGGGACAAATACCTCATAGATTCCCAGAGGCTCCAGCCTTTCCATGGGAATGCTCTCCTCATCCCAGTCGTTAAACTCTCCGATCAGATTTACAGCTGCGGCATTGGGTGCCCAGACTGCAAAATAAACGCCTGATTTGCCGTTTCTTTTTGTTTTGTGGGCGCCCAGCTTCTTATAAATATCATAATGGGTCCCCTGTCCAAACAGATACTGATCCAGTTCACCAATGCGAAGCTCTTCTTCTGCCTTTTTCACTGTTTCTGAACGGATCTCCGTTTTCTTTGTCACTGTTCTTTTTTTCGATGTTCTTTTGTTCATTCCCATCCACCTCAATCTACTATTTGGAATCGCTGTGTTACATGATCCAGAACAGCAGAATCCATACCTGTCTGCCTCCCGGAATTGCTGATTTACATAATAACTGTCCGGAACAGCAGCCCGCATACCTGTCTGCTTCCCGGCATTGCTGTTACCTTACATAAAACACCTTAGCACCGAAGGCTTCCAGTTCAAGATTCAGCCTTCCTCCTTCTGCTGCAACTTCTTCTCCTGTAAAAGCATCCGTACAGGAAGCTGAAGAAACAGGAACGGGCACGGACATCTGAGCCGGCGCTTCATCATTATTCACTGCCACGATCACCGCCTGATCGCCCAGGATCCTCGCAAATGCATACTGTCTGTTCGTCAGGAGCAGCTCTCTGTATTTCCCGTCTGCCAGTACTTCGTTTTCTTTTTTCAAAGCTCCCAGCTTCCGGATATATTCTGTCAGCTTCGGGTGTTCATTGTTTTCTTTCATTTCCGCCAGGTCAAGCTTCGGGCGCATGCCGTCATCATTGGCGCCTACTTTCCTGCCCTCAATTCCCCACTCGGATCCATAATACACCGATGGAATACCGGGAAGGGTATAAAGAAGTGTATATACAGAATACACATGCTCTTTCTCGTTCAGCTTGCTCATAATGCGGTCCACGTCATGATTGTCTACAAAGGAGTAAAGCGTCCTTCCCCTGTACAGACCACCATTTTCATCAAATTCTCTCCGGATCGTATGTGCGATCTCAAAATAATTGTGGTCGTTATGCCCGGAATAGAGACCCTTGTGCAGCTCATAGTTCGTCACAGAGTGAAGCATCTCATCATTTGCCCATCTTCCGTAATCACCGTGGATCACCTCGCCCATCAGCCAGAAATCCTCTTTCTCCTGCATCGTCACTCTGCGCATCTGCTTCATAAATTCAAAATCCAGACAGTCGGCACAGTCCAGACGGATCCCGTCAATATCAAACTCATGGATCCAGAAGCGAATCACATCCAGGAGATAATCCCTCACCTCCTGATTACCAAGATTCAGGTTGACCAGCTCAAAACAGTTTCTCCATGCTTCATAGCCGAACCCGTCATTGTACGGAGTATTCCAGCCGAAGTTGAGCCCCTTATACCATCCACAGTATCTGGATCCCTCCCGGTATTTCTGAATATCCTGAAAGGCAAAAAACTCTCTGCCGGTGTGGTTAAACACGCCATCAACCACCACACGGATCCCGGCTTCATGGGCAAGCTCCACAAATTCTTTAAAATCCTCATGATCTCCCAGTCTGCGGTCGATGCTGCGGTAATCTCTGGTATCATATCCATGCGTTGTAGACTCAAACAGCGGACCGATATAGATTGCCGTACATCCCAGATCCCGGATGTGGTCAATCCACGGAAACAGTTCCCGCATCCGGTGCTCTGTCTCCTTTCCTGTATTCTCCTTTGGCGCACCTGTCAGTCCCAGAGGATAAATATGATAAAATACTGCCTCATTGTACCATTTACTCATCTCATTTCTCCCGTTTTCAGTTACTATACTTTTATAAAAATGATGTTGGAGTCAAAAGCATTTGACCCCATGATGCCTTCTGACCCTGGCATCAATTAAAAATGCCATACATGAACTGATCAACAAGTGATCGCTTTTTTTCATCAGTCACTGTGGTTCCCTCTTCCTCTCCCTCACACATATGGAGAATATCCTGATTCAGCATACCGAGAAATCCAACAGCGAACTGATTCTGACGCCCTCTGATGTTTCCAAGCTGCGGGGTGGCCTCTTCAAAAAAATGCACGATAATACTGAAAAGCTCTGTCACCAGCGGCCGTACCGCCCGGTAAGCCTCATTTTCTTTCGCAGAATAAAAAAGCGCCATCATCAGCGTATACAACTTCCGGTTCTCGTTCGCTGCGTCAATCAGGCAGGATGCCATCCGGTAAAGGGTAGCCGGAACATCTCCATAGTAAGCTGACGCCCTTCGCATCGATTCATTGAGCGAGCGGAGCTTATCATTCAAAAGTGTCTCCAGAAGCCCGTATTTACTTCCAAAATAATAATATAATGTCGGCTTCGTCACTCCCGCCTTCTCCGCAATCTCCTGAACTCCCACAGCATCATACCCTTTCGCATAAAACAGATCCAGGGCGCACTGCAGAATCTTTTCTTTGTTGTCCATAGAATCCTCCTGTACTGGTATAAGTCAAATTTTCAGGATTTGTACGGTTTTCTATTGCTATTATACCGTTCGGTATACAGAATGTCAAGCAGGAGAAACTTCCTGTATCACAAATCAGGGCGGGATCATGTGCTGTACATGATCCCGCCCTGATTCCCGGTCATTTATGGTAACTATTCAGAGTCCATTCGCAAAATCGCCTCTACGGGGCTTTCCTTTTCTGTTTATTACTTAAAATCTTTTTCATAAAGTATGATCCTGTCATCCTCATCGTAGCGTTTCTTGCTGAGGATCATACCCAGCTTACGGAAGCCGAATTTCTCAGAGTGCCGGATCGCCTTATCTACGATATCCTTCACATCAAGAACCGTTACCGGATGCTCCGGTGTCTGAAGCTCTCCAATGCGGTTGTAAAGCGTCATCGTAGCCATATCCTCGATCCTGAAATCCTCATCAAATGCATACATCTTTCCAAACGCCACAAGCTCATCATTGGTGAAGATCGGAATCGTCACTTCCGATGTAAACTTCTCTGCCAGCTCCGGATGTTTGTCAAAAAGGGCTTTCAGCAGATGCTTTTCATCCTCAAGAATAATGATCAGACCGTCTGTACGGAATTCCATCGCTTTTGCCAGCTGCTTCACTACTCCGTCCTCCAGGTCTCCCGCCTCTTCTATGATCAGCGTGCCCCCTGCGATCTTCGCGATCGTGCTCGGTATATCCTTTTTGTTAAAATCCTCTGCATAAATCTTTGCGATCCTTGCAGATTTTTCCCCTTTAAACTTACTCAGCACTTTGGCAAACCGGATACCCAGTGTGGTCCTTCCGCTGCCCGGAAGTCCGGTAATGACTATATTTCCGCTTCTGGAAGTACGATCAAGCTTCACCTTATGCTTAGCCTCTTCTAGTGCCAGCGCAATCTGCTCCCTCAGTCCGCGGACAGATGAGAAATAAGAGAATATTCTCTGTTCATCCTGGGTCAGCTGCGGAATGATGCGGGATACCTCTTTCTGTTCCTCCTTCACAGGCTGCGGGGCAGGCTTTGCATTCTCCGGCCGCATATTCTCCACGCCTGCCGCACGCTCCAGTGCAGCTGCCAGATCAAGTGTATCCCCAACCGCTATCTCCGCCTGACTCTGCCGTACTTCCTCTGTAGCTGACGCAGCCGGGTTTTGCTGTAACTCTATGCCAGAAGATTCTGACGAATTCCTGTGAGGCTCTTCATTCGATGCTTCCGACACCTGAGCGGACTCCTCTTCTGAGGCTGTCGCAGTTGACTGAGCCAACGTCACGTCCGGTGCAGCCACTGCTGTCTGTGTCAGCTCTATTTCTGATGTCTTTACCGCTGTCTGAGCGAACTCAACGACAGATGCCTTCGGCATCTGTCCGGACACTTCGCCGTCTGCAGCAGACTGAACAGCCATAGCCGTCAGCACATCGTCAATATTCTCCCGTGGACTGCCATCCATCCCGGCACTGTGACCCTGATCAGATGCTATCCCGGTCTGCACCGTTTCTTCGCGGAATGGCTTATCATTCATCGGTTCGATGATTCCTTCATCACTTTCTTTACGTGTCATCCCGGCTACGATTTCCCTCATGCTGTCAGCGAGCTCCTTCTGAAGCGTCTCCACATGAAATACCGGTTCCCTAGCAGCTTTCTCCTCCTGTACCTCTGCCGTGTGCTGTGTCACCGCCTGAGCCAGTTCTTTCTCCGTCGCGCTGATAATACTGTCGGTAATCGCTTCTTCCTCTGAGGTAGGCATGGTTTCCGTAATGATCTTTTCAAGCTCCGGAACCGCAGCTTCCACCATTTCTGCCTGATTCGGAACATGCTCGCCTTTATGATCATAAATCGCCTGCTGCTGTTCGCTCAGAGGTGCCAGGTTTCTTTTAAGCTCAAGTGCTTTGATCACATACCTGCCCTGATGGAACCAGAGTACCAGATCATCACATTCTTCAATACATTTCTGATCCTCTCCCGCCTTATAATAAAGCCTTGCCAGCTCATAGGCCCATTTCTCCGTGTACTCCTTCTCCTTATACTCCTCAAGGATCGTGATCTGATCCTGTAGTGAAGAACCTCTTCCCTTGTATATCTTATATTTCAGCACATAACGGGAATTATCATTCGGTGCGATATTGACAAATTCACTGTAATATTCAATCGCCTCGTCAAACTCACCCATCTTAATCGCAATTTCTGTCAGACGGTAAAGCAGCATCCTCCCGTTCTGGGAACGGCGGTAAGCCCGCAAAAGAACCGCCCTGCTGTCCTCAAGCCTGTCATTTGCTTCATAAATCTCACTGACCATGCAGAGCGTTCTGATATTCCTGACCCTTTTCCAGTCAACCGTATCCGCCAGCCTGGCTGCATCTTCATAATTATCATTTTCAACTAATTTATTAATCTCTTCCAGTTTAAGATTGTATTCATATTTATCCAAAATTTTCACCTCGACCATTTGCCTGTAATGAATCATTTGGTTTAGTTTATCATACCTCTATTTGTATGTCAAAGAAAAACGCAGTGACTTTCGCTTCGCCACACTCACAGAAACACCTCGAACTGGCTGACGCATGAAGAGTAACAAAACTCACTCATAAAAGGAAAGACCCCGGCAGATTGTTCTGCCGAAGCCCTCCTTAAACTCAATTACTTTGTAATCTTCACAGTCCTGCTCTGACCCTTCTTTGCCAGAACCTTTTTATAAGCCTTCAGCTTCGAAGACGGAACCCTGATGACTGCCTTCTTATTGATACCCTTAAAGGCATTCTTTCCAACCTTTTTCAGGGATGTACTCTTGATCTTGATGCTGCCAAGCTTCTTACATCCGGAAAATGCCTTGCTGTCGATCTGTTCCAGACCCTTGCTGCTGATCACCACTTTCTTAAGACCGGTACATCCGGCAAAAGCACTGCTTCCGATCGATTTTACATTCTTTCCAACCGTCAGGCTGGTGATCTTTTTATTATTCTTAAATGCAGACGGTGCCACAGATGTGATCTTATAACTTTTTCCTCCAAGAACAACCGTGTTATAGATCCGGATCGTAGCAAGTTTTGTATTCTTAAGAGCTGTAACTTCCACTGTCTGCGCAGAAGCACTGGTTACCTTATACTTGAAGTTTCCACTGTCAAAAGTCTGCCCGTCTTTCACCGGTGTTTCCGGCTGTCCCGGTTTATCCGGCTGTCCCGGTTTATCTGACTGTCCCGGTTTATCTGACTGTCCCGGTTTATCCGGCTGTCCCGGGTTGGATTCCGTAAGCCCCTTCTGTGCCTTCTGCAGATTTTCCAGGAGTCCCGCAAGCGTATCCTTTGATGCACCGGTAAGATCCGCTTTTGCCGCATGATAAGCGTTCACGAAAGCATCCCAGGATTCCTTTGTATATCTGCCCTGTCCTGCTTTTACAACATCCTCTGCTGCTTTCACTGCAGCACTCAGTTTTTCAAGGGCGAATCCCTTTTCTACATCTGCCTTAACTTTGCAGGTCGCTGTTTTTGAGCCATCCTTTGTTGTCACGGTAATGGTTGCTTCCCCATCCTTCAGCGCTTTTACGACACCGAAATTGTCGACTGCAACGATCTCCGGATGAGAACTTGTAAAGGTTACCTCCTTATTATCTGCATCTGCCGGCAGAATCTGAGCGATCAGGATATCACTCTGCTTTTCTGAAGTGAGTACGATCTCTGATTTATCCAGAGATACACTCTGTACTGCTACCGGGTCGGCAGAAGCCTCTGTGTATTCAAATGTAAACTTATCAATCACAGGGCCGCCCTTGGAGTCTGCTGTAAATACCAGTTCACCGGCACCCGCCTGGGTCACTTTGATCATAAGCTCCGCAGTATGGCTGGTTGTCGCATTACTTTCCCCATACACATCCCTGCTTCCGCTCTCCACATTTGTACCGCTCCAGTTGAATGCATTTGGATTGGACTCGCCTCTTCCACTTCGATAGGTTGCTGTCACCTTATATGTCCCTGCCTTTGCCGCATAGAACGGAAGTCTGATCTTATTTCCGTTTTCAAACCAGTCAACAACCGTTCCATAGTCCTTCTGTGCAATGCGGACGTACTGATCTGCATTAACAGCGCCGGATGCATCCAGCGTAAATTCCTCCGCTTCCAAAGGCTTTGACTCACCTGCTTTTCCCGGGAGCACGAACGGATCCTCAGCCGTATAGCCTTCCCTCTCCACAAGGGCATTCTTTGCATTATAGGCAGCCACTGCTGCTGCTTTTATCGCATCCTCTGTAGCAAGTCCGCTGTTCTTACATGCCTTAAGTGCTGCCAGTGCTTTTGAAAATTCCGCTGCGCTTGCTGCTGTATAATTTTCCAGAACTACCGACTCACAGTCTGACAGAATTCTGTCCACATTGAGCGTGTGAAGTGTTACATGACAGTAGGATTGAACACCAAGAGATGCTTCTCCAGCATCCATCAGTGTGAAGTAGAAATCCTTTCCATCCTCACTTCTCTCATTTTCCAGACCTGTCAGCGTTACTTTCTTTGATGTTTCCCCATCTTTAAAGACAAGTGTTCCTGCCAGATCCTTGTAGTTTACACCCTGCTCTGCTCCTGAGGACTGGGTAACATAAGTAACAGAAACCTCTCCGTGCGAACCGCCTGTACGGATGATCTCAACCTCTGTCGTACCACCGTAAAGCAGGCTGTATTCTGACTGCTTCAATTCAAAAATACCTGATCCTTCTGTATACCTGGCCTCACTCAGACCAATCGCCTTATTCGTACATACCATGCGGACCGTATGCTGACCGTAGGCCAGTTCAGGTGTTGTATAGAGCAGCTGTCCCATTGCTCTCGTCGCATTGTTTGTATTTACAGATGTGATCTTCTGATCGTCAATGTAGACATCCATGGTTCCATGATTCGGATCAATCGTACCGAAGATCCATGCTTTTGTTCCTGTAAAAGAAAAGGATGCAACTCCGTTTTTTGTCGCATTTGACCATGCGGAGGTATTGTTATTCTCCAGGATCCAGGAATTGTCCAGTGTAAATTTTGTAATCGGAAGAGACTTCAGATTGGTCGGCAGCTTCACAGTACCGGATGACTCCGCTTCAAAGCCTTCGGATGCTTTAAATACACCGACATTGTTGATCAAAGGTGTCGCTTCTGATGATGTGATATTGATACGGATTGCCGTACCCTCTACCGCCTCGCCTCTGCACAGACGTCTGGAAGAGATCGTTGCACCGCTTGCAAACTCCTGCCAGCGTCCCGCAATATTTTTATACTCTACTGTGAAGGATGAGATTCTCTGACCTTTCTGGATATATTCCTCGATAGATACCACATCAAACTTCCTGGTTGCCCCAAAGTTGATTTCCAGACTTCCTGTCGTCTGTCCCTCTGCTGCCGCCCAGTAGGTGTTGTCATATTCCTGACCTTCCGGAATTTCGTCAAGCACATTTTCTGCAGAATACTTCTCTGAATCACCCCATACGCTGGTAGCTGTCGCAGTCACTCCGTCTGCCTTCGTAAAGTCCTCATCAAACGTATCCTGGATATTCTGTCCAAGCTCCTTGAATCTGTTCAGCTGGACCTCGCCCACCTGACCGTTCTTGTTCGGAGACAGATTCAAAAGCAGCGCAGCACCATGACCTACGGTCCTGAAATAGATATCTGCCAGTTCTTTCATGGATTTTACCGTATTGTCACCGGCAGAATCACGCCAGAACCATCCGCTGAGCATCTTGGTATCTACCTCCGGCACCGACCACTGATCTCCCTGCGGAAGACCCTTGATACAGCGGGAACCGTCTGTACTCACGATCAGGCTCTCGTAATCCTGTCCTTTGGTAACCTTTGCCCAGGTAGTATCTGATGCAACACCGGACTCATTTCCGATCCAGTGGATTCCACCCGTGCTGGCAAGTGCAATATCCTCTGCCCCGTTCTTTCCGTTTACCGCTTTTCCTGTTCCGAAAATCTGACAGTTCGGATTTGTCTTTCTGATCGCTCCGATGATTCCCTTCCAGTCATAGGTCTGGCGGTTGCTGGCATTTCCCTGTGCACCATCCATCCACCACTCTACGAAACGGTCAGAGCGTCTGTTCGGGTTATTGTTTCCATATTTATAGCTTCCGTCAGCTTTCTTTGCCGTACAGATTTCTGTGATCTCGGCAATATACAGTTCATTATAGTCTGTATACCCTGCTGAGTTTGCTCTGTTGTTATTATCACCAAAACATCCGTAATGGTCCTCATGGATATCCCACGGGGACAGATAACATCCCATGTCCAGATTGTACTTCGTACAAGCGTCTGAGATCTCTTCCAGGATATCCCCGTCATAGTTTGTGCTGTCAATATCATAATCTGTGCAGTCACTTGCCCACAGACAGAAACCGTCATGATGCTTTGCTGTCAGAATCAGCCTGCTGAATCCTGCTTCCTTCACTGCTTTGACCATTGACTCTGCATCAAATTTCTCTGTCAGTTTAAAGATATCACCCGGCAGCCTCTCACCGTAGGATTCTCCCCACTCTACATTATTAAAGGTATTCGGCCCAAAATGACAGAAGGCCGCAAGCCCTTCTTTCATATAATGAAGCTGCTCATCATTGGGAAGTACCCCCCAGGCTTCCGGTTCCGCAACGTCATTACCAGGCAGATCGATAATCGGTGTTTCCCATGAATCTGCCGCTTTTACGCCTGCCGGAGCTGTAAATGTGGCTGCAACCATCATGGCAGACATTGCTGCTGATAACCATTTTTTCCATAGTTTCATACCATTCTTCCTCCTCTTTTATTGGATATTGCTATTTCCTTCTGATTATTATCATCTTTATTTTAACATTCTACCTAAGTTTATGCAATGCTATTTTCCTGTTTTTTAGTAAATTTAAACACAACAGGCATTGCTGTTTACTCTGTAACAGATATTCTGCGCTGAGTATTTTTGATCTGCGCAACCGTGACATGCTCTCGCCACTTAAATCAAAGATTTTGAAGTGGGAGCCTCCTGTTCAACAGCCCTCATGAGCCAAGTATCTGCAGGCTATCCTCGCGTGTCCCGCGATTGTTTTT